>JANNGY010000143.1:0-6318 GCA_031404095.1 Betaproteobacteria bacterium
CGAATATTCCGAATCTCATGTGCTATGAAGAGTTGCTGGCGGCGGAAAGTGCCGAATTCGACTGGCCCGAGTTCGACGAAACCACACCGTCCAGCCTTTGCTACACCTCGGGCACCACCGGCAATCCAAAGGGCGTGCTGTATTCGCACCGCTCGACGATACTTCATACGCTGGGGGCGATGTCGGCAGACGCGTTTTGCCTGAAGTCGCAGGATGTCGTGCTGCCGGTCGTGCCGATGTTCCATGTGAACGCATGGGGGCTGCCGTACATCTGCGCCGCGGCGGGCGCCAAGCTGGTGATGCCCGGAGCGGCGATGGATGGTGCGAGCCTTCACCGCCTGTTTGAAGACGAGGGTGTAACGGTAAGCGCTGGCGTGCCGACGGTCTGGATGGGGCTCCTCAATTACGTCAAGTCGAACCACCTCACTTTCAGCACTTTCCGCGAGACGATCATCGGCGGCTCGGCCTGTCCGCCGGCGATGATTGAATCCTTTGAGCGCGATTACGGCGTGACCGTGGTGCATGCCTGGGGCATGACCGAGATGTCGCCGCTCGGCACGATGTGCCGGCTGAAAGCGAAACATCTCAAGCTTTCCGCCGCCGATCAGTTTGCCATCAAAGTCAAGCAAGGACGCGCGATTTTCGGTGTGGAACTGAAAATCGTCGACGGCGAAGGCAGGGCATTGCCGCACGATGGCAAGGCGTTTGGCGACCTGATGGTGCGCGGCCCGTGGATCCTGGAGCACTACTTCAGGGAAGACCAAACGGCGCTTCAGGACGGCTGGTTCGCCACCGGCGACGTCGCCACCATCGATGCCGACGGCTTCATGCAAATCACCGATCGCTCCAAGGATGTGATCAAGTCGGGCGGGGAATGGATCAGTTCGATCGACCTCGAAAACATCGCCGTCGCCCATCCTGCCGTGCTGGAAGCCGGCGTGATCGGGGTTGCCCATCCGAAATGGGATGAACGCCCGCTGTTGATCGTGGTGAAGAAAAAAGACGCCGTTGTCAGCCGTGAAGAACTGCTCGAATTCTTCCAGGGCAAGATCGCCAAATGGTGGATGCCCGACGACGTCGTGTTTGTCGATCAATTGCCGCATACCGCGACGGGAAAGCTGTTGAAAACGCGGATGCGCGAGGACTTCAAGAACTACCGCCTGCCTTCGGCCCCATGAAAACCGGCCGGCACCGGCAACAAAACGCCTGACGTCGCAATCGGCAATTTGCGCGAATCAGTGCCGCAACGAAGGTGCCTTCTTGACGCCGGCATCGGCGAGGCCGCCACCCGGCATTGATGCGAGGTCCTGGTCAAATTCGATGGCCATCGGCAAATTGAGGCTCCGCCAAAGTCCCAGCGGATACATGCCGCGCCTGAGCAGGCGGCCCGCGACCATGAACACGATGCGGGCAATATCAATTACCGGCCGGAAATGGCTGGGCCGCGCCAGTTTCGGATAGATGCCGGGAATCGCCACGGCAACGCTGCGCACACCCAGCGCACCAGCCGCAATCAGCACTTCACTTTCGAACACAAAGCCATTCCAGCTGACGTCGCGGCGGCTGAGCTTCGCCAGCAGGGAGGCCGGATAGACCCTGAAGCCGGATTGTGTATCGGCAATCGGGTAACCCGCGGCCCAGGAAATCCAGAAGCGCGCGAACTGGTTTGCGTAATATCGACGCGCCGGGAAGTTCTTCCGGTCGTGCAGGCGCGCGCCAATGACTATTTGGTGTGGCGAC
Organism: Betaproteobacteria bacterium; assembly: GCA_031404095.1. Taxonomy (GTDB): domain Bacteria; phylum Pseudomonadota; class Gammaproteobacteria; order Burkholderiales; family Usitatibacteraceae; genus UKL13-2. Next base: position 1,741 of record JANNGY010000143.1, read on the forward strand.
CGTTCAGCCATGTCCAGAAGTCGCGGCATATCTTCGGGCTGATGCTGCCCGTCGCCATCGAGCGTGACCACGAAGGTTGCGTCGCGCGCGATCGCATGAACGAATCCTCTCCACAAGCTTGCGGCTTTACCGAGGTTTCGTTCGTTTCGCAGCACCACCACCGGCAGGCCCCTGAGCTGGTCCGCGGTCGAGTCGGTCGAGCCGTCGTCAACGACCACGACATCGGGCACGATTCTGAGCGCCCTTTCAACAAGGTCGCGGATGGTCGCAACCTCGTTGTAGGCGGGAATGACAACGACGGGTTTTGCTTTTTTAATGGGCATGCGGATCAATCGTGAATTTGATTGCGTCGGGCATCGGACGGCATTGCGACTCGAATTGACCAATGAATTATAGAATGTTCGCGCCGGCGTCGTGTGTTTGGTCTCGCACATAACCGCGTGCCAAGCTTGCGGATCATCCCCAGTCCAGGAATTTAGGTCGTCGCGATGCGCGCCGCGCTATTCGTCACGTTCGACCCGCGTGGCAGATTGGGCAAATACCCAGGTCACCGCCACGCCCGCGGACAGGTTATTGCGCCGCTCGACCAGCGGGCTTGATTCGAATGCCGCCGCGTTGAGGATATCGGCCTTGACGAATCCCGCTACCCATAGCCGGTCGAAACGCCGTGACAGCGCGGCGATGAACTGTGCACCCGAGTAGCCGCCCGGTGCGCGATAGGCCGGCCGGGCCGGCGTTGCGACCTCCGGCGCGACGCCGTAAAAGTAGTCGTGATACTTGCCGCTTGCCACGAGCACGCCTGCCACCAATCCCAGCCGCCACCCCTGCGCCGACTTCAAGTCGAGATTGAGAGCCGGACTGGCCAGCACGCCGGCGCCGTGAATCGAATGAAAATCGCTCGCAATCACCGCGCGCAAGGGCAGCTTGAGCGTCAGTTTCGTGCCCGCACTTTCCGCCAGCGTCATGTTGAACGAGGGACCGATTTCAAGCGTCGGATCAAGGTCGGGCATGCCGCCACGGACGGAATTGGCCTCACTGGTGACGGGCACCGAACCGTTGAGGGAAATATCCACTTCGGTGTTCTTGTCCTTGAATAGCAGGCCGCGCATTTTCTCCCGGTCGGCCTGGAACACTTCACCGCGATAGACAAACATCGGCACCGGCAACAAGTAGTTCTGCCGGCGCGCGGACCCGCGATAGTCCGGAAAACTGATCGCCGCCACACCGGCGCCGGCTTCCCAAAGCGGCAGCAACTCAGCGGCAGCCGGCCAGGCCGCAATGCCGATCAAGAAGGCTGCGCAAGGGATGAAACGCCTGCCGTTCCTCACGCTTGCTCGTCCGCGACCTGTATATCTTGCCGCCGCTTCCGCCAGGCACGAAGGGCAACCGGCAAATCAACGAGGAAATTAAGGTAATAAATCACCCGGAACAAATACAGGCGCGGCCGCACCGGGCCGCCGCGAAACACGTCACCGGCCAGCAGGGACACCACAGCGGACTGCACGCCAAACGCGTTGCGCGGCGCCATGAAGAGTTTGCGGATCACCGGAGAGGTCATGCGATAGATCAGCCAGGAAAAGGTGCCGACGCCGCGCCGTACCGTGCGGTCGAACTGGCGGTAAAGTGCGGGTGCCTGCGCCGGTTCCGCCAGCACCGCGTCGACGACCTCGGCGCCGAGCGTTGCGCTGTTCATCGCCAGGTACACGCCGCTGGAAAATACCGGGTCGATGAAAGCCCAGGCATCCCCAACCATCAGATAGCCTTCTCCCGACATGCGCTCCGAATAGTACGAGTAGTTACCGGTGGCGGTCACCGGGGCGGTCAGTTCGGCGTCGGCCAGGCGCGCCGCGATCTCGGGCGCCAGCGCGATGGTCTGCATGAAAAACGTGGTCGGATCGGTGCGGCGGGATTTCATGTATGAAGGCCAGCAGACCGCGCCGACGCTGGTGGTGCCGTCCTTGAGCGGAATGAACCAGAACCAGCCGTGCGCGAACCAGACGATGGTGATGTTGCCCTCGGCGCTGCCACTGTTGCGGCGGGCGTTGCGGAAATGGCCGAAGATCGCGGCACTGGCGTGCTGCTTGTTGCGGCGCTTGATGCCGAAACGGTCGGAAAGAAAGGTGTCGCGCCCGGAAGCATCGACCAGGAAACGCGTACGCCAGGTTTGCGTGGATTGGTCCTCGAGTCTCACCGTGACGACCGTATCCTCATTGCGCGCGAGATTGCCGAACTCGACCGCGACCACGCGCGCGCCCTCATGGACGCGCGCGCCCTTGTCCGCGGCATTGCGCAGCAGCATGTGATCGAACTCCGAGCGGCGCACCTGAAACGCGTGCGGCCAGCGCTTGTCGAACGCCTGCGAGAACTCAAAGCACACCGTCTTGCCGTGCGCATAAGATTCAAACTCGGCGGCATCCTTGCGTATGCCGATCTTGTTTAGCTCCTCCCACACGCCGAGCGCCTGCAAGATCGGCATGTTGAGCGGCAGCAGGGATTCACCGATGTGAAAGCGCGGGTGGCGCTCCTTGTCCACCACCACCACATTGCGGCCTTTCTGTGCAAGCAAGGCCCCGATGGTCGAACCGGCGGGGCCGCAACCGATGACGAACACCTCGCATTGGCGTTCCGCTTCGGGAACCGTGTTGATTTCAAGCCTTGGCATGAATTGCGCTTTCTGTGTTTGTCGTGTAGTCGGGATCAATGCGTCGGCATTGGCTTGCGCTCGAAAATATCGGCGTTCGCCGGCGTCCGCCGCCGGTCAGGTCATGGCGCCATCGACGCTGAGGATCTGACCCGAAATGTAGCCCGCCTGCTCGGAACAGAGAAAACCCACCGTGGCCGCCACTTCTTCCGGCCGGCCCGCGCGCCCGAGCGGGACGAGCTGTTTGATGCGCTCCGGTGGAAAGGCATCCGCCAGCATCGGCGAGTCGATAAGGCCTGGCGCCACCGCGTTCACCGTGATGCCGCGCGATGCGACTTCGAGCGCCAGCGCCTTGGTCGCACCGTGCAGGCCGGCCTTGGCCGCCGAATAGTTCACCTGGCCGCGATTGCCGAGCAACCCGGCGACCGAGGTAATGGTGACAATTCGCCCCCAGCGCGTACGTATCATCGGCATCAGCAGCGGCTGCGTCACGTTGTAGAAACCATTCAGGCTGACATCAATCACCCGCCGCCAGCGCGCTTCATCCATGGCCGGCAACAACACGTCATCGTGGATGCCCGCGTTGTTGACCAACACTTGCACGGGTCCCGACTCGATGATCGTGGCCAGCGCTGCGCCGGTGGCCGCGTTATCGCAGACGTCGAACGCCACGGCCTCGGCGCTGCCGCCGCCGTCGCGCAGCGCGGCCGCGAGCGACTCGGCCGCGGCGAGGTGCAGATTGGCGTGAATGACAACGTGAAATCCGCGAGCCGACAATTCACGGCAAATCGCCGCGCCTATGACGCCACTTCCTCCCGTTACCAGGGCGCGTTTCATTCGGGCCGGCCCTGCTTTTCGTCAATGTACATGAGGGTGAATTGTCCGCTCAATACGCGCGTCTCGCCGGCAACTATCGCGAACTCAAAAACCCCGCCCGCCGGATCGCTGTGCAGCAACGTTGTCTCGACGACAATGTCGACGGCGATCTGGTGCAACCACGGCACTGTGGCGTTGACGTTTTTCAAAGCCGCCAGAACGCCATTGCGCGGTGCGCCGGCGCCGCCTCGGGGTACGCCGGCGTCGCGGCGGAGCTCGCCATGCACAGCGGCGGCCTGCGCGGCATATTCAATCCCGGCCAGCATGGCAAGGCCGCCCGCTTCGCGCAACGGATTGTCGGCGTCGCGATGCGAAGTGGCGCTGCAGCGAATGCCCTGTTCATCCCAGTGCAGCACGCGATCCAGCAGGCACATGCGGCCGGCGTGCGGCAGGCGGGCGGCGATAGCGGCGTGATCTAGCATCGTGTCACCGCAAGATCGAGTTCCGGTGAAAGCGGCATCGAGGCGGCGAGGCATCCGCGATCGGCCAGCAATTCGAGCGCGGCAAAGCCGCGCGCGCAGGCGTTGGCATGCCACGCGGGAGGAACCCAGTCGTGCCATGCGGCGTGGCCGTTACCCCGGCGCGGCATGATGGCAACGTCCCAGGCCGCCAACGACGCGGCACTGGCGCCGGACGCCAGCACCAGCGCGATCGCCGTCGGCTCGACCACCGGCATGACGTCGCAAACCGGCGGCGGCAGCGGGCTGTCGTAACAGACATACAGAACAGGCACATTGTCCGCGACCACCTGCGCGGCCGCATTGAGCAATCCGGCTGCAAAGCTCCATTCGCCACGGCAGACGCTGGTGGCGGCACGCTGCGCGTTCATGGCGATGCTGTAGTAACCACTGGGCGCGTTATGCACCGAGTTATGGAATACGGTCGGCGAGACTTCGCGGCTTCCTGCCAGCACTTCGCACAATTGGTGGGTGATGATGCCCGCCGCTTCGTACGACGAGAACACCATTGCCATTTCCTGGGGGTCCAATGAAGTTTGTCGCAACGCCTGCTCCGCCACCGCGATGGCGAGGCGCACGGTCGGACTGCTGCGTCGCCGCTCG
>JANNGY010000144.1:0-3062 GCA_031404095.1 Betaproteobacteria bacterium
GCCTGCGCCTGCGCGGTCATGCTCTTGTGAATGATGCCGATGCCGCCCTCCTGGGCCAGGGCAATGGCGAGGCGCGATTCGGTCACGGTATCCATCGCCGCGGACAGCAGCGGGATATTCAGGCTTATTTTGGCGGTCAGGCGGGTGCGAAGGGAGACATCGCGGGGAAGGACAACAGAATGCGCGGGGATCAGCAGTACATCGTCAAACGTCAGGGCTTTCTTAACGACTTTCACGTTTTCGACTCCGACAAAATCAGCATTATACGCGAGCGGAAATTGCACTCGATATCGCGCTTGAATAAAAGTCGCGCATTTCCGTCGCGGCATTCGGGCAAACAATTGCCGATTCTGTCGTCCCAGCGGAGGATGAAGCGGGGAATTCACGTCCGGCGGGCCGCACCGCTGAACCAATTTAGGCGACGTCTTGAAGAATCGTCGTCCCAGCGGAGGCTGGGACCCAGTCCAATCCATCGTCAAATTTGTTCAGATTGAATAAGAAGTGATGTTGTACGGACTGGGTCCCAGCTTCCGCTGAGACGACGGAAACTAATGGACCTCTCTCGGTGAAACGCGGAGCCACATGACATTCGCCGAATACATTCGAAGGTTTAAGTGTCATACGGTTACGTAATTTTCAATAGTGCCTTTATGGCGCGCGATTCCCGCCAGCCGTTTGCCTATAACTGCGGCTCTGAACGACCTGCCAAATCGGGCGCACAATACCCACTTTTGATTGACGCCGCTGGTATTTGCGATTACCTTAGCGAAATTAGGCGAAGTTTTAAGGCTAACCCGTTGACGATAAATATACTTTTAGCTGATTCACCCGTAGTTTTGCAAAATCGCCGAACGGACAAAAATACAGGATTCGGGAGGTGCATTGGCATGGCAGCGGCAAGCATCGGAATGCTGGGATTTTTCGGCGGATGTGCCACTCCTGAGCCGCCCAAGGCAGAGCCGGTTGCGCCCGTCGTGGTCGTGCCCGTCATCAAACCGACCGCGCTGACAGTCGAGGCCGACGCCGCGCTCAAAGCCGCGGAACAGAGCGTCATCGAAGCGCGGGTAATGCGTTCGCTCTGGACCGCCGCTGTTGAACACCTGCAAAAAGCACGCGCCGCCGCGAAGGTTTTTGACAGCGCCGCCACGCTTGAGCATGCGAAAGAAGTGGTGGTGTTGTGCGAGCTTTCTATCAAACAAACCGCGCTGCCCCCCGTGAAATGGTAACCATCCGACCCTGTTGCAAGGAGTCCTTCCCATGAAATCCCCGATTCAATTATTCATCGCCATCGCCATCCTGCTGGCGACGGCCACCGTCGCCGCACAGGTCTACAAGTGGGTGGATAAGGACGGCAAGGTACAGTACAGCGACCAGCCGCCGCCGCCCGGCGCGACCAAGACCGAAGCGAAAAAGGTCGAGACCAGCAACGCCGTGACGTCGGCACCCGCCCCGGCGCAGGGATTGCAGGACCGCGCCAAGGACTACGACAAGCGCCAGAAGGATTCGGCGGACGATGCCAAGAAGGCCGACGAGGCGCGCAAGAAAGACGAGGCCGCCGCGGAAAACTGCAAAGGCGCACAGTCAGCGCTGCGCGACCTGGAAAGCGGCCGACCGATTCGCCGCACCAATGAAAAAGGTGAAATCACCGTCATGAGCGACGAGGAGCGTGAAGCAGAAACCTCCCGGGTGCGCGCCGCGGCGGCCGAATCGTGCAAATCCTGATGGCGGATGCCAGTCGACTGAAAATCACATAAATGTGTGACCGCAATTCAAACGTATTTGTCGGCCCTGCGGAGCCTGCCCCGGCAGGCAATAAGCCGGGGCAGGCTCCGCGGGGCCGACGGTAATTGTCTCGATGTTACGTAATTCTCAAAAGTCGAAAAGGGCTTGATGTGCTTTTGGCTTGGCGTGCTCAGGCGGTGAGCGGGATGAAGATGGCAGGCGACCTCGCCGGCCTTGTCATTTTCTCCGCGCTTGCCTCGCACGCTTTGGTGTCCGCCGTGAATGCGCAAAACCCGGTGTTGCGCGATATCGAGGTGCGCTCATTCCTCGGTGAACCGCTGAACCTGCGCATCGCGCTCGCGGCCTCGACCGAACCGATCAGCGGCGTGATTTGCCAGTCCGTCATCGACGCCGACACTCGCGATGGCGCCCTGCGCAGCAGCGACCTGGTGCTGACGATGGTCGAGTTGCGTGAGACACGTTACCTGCAGGTGCGCAGCCGTGCCGCATACAGTGAGCCGGTGGCGCGTTTCTCGTTGCGCATCGGCTGTCCAGGCGAGCCACTGGTCGACAAGGAATTCACCGCACTGCTCGATCCGCCGCCGTTTACCGCACTGCCTGTAACACCGGGGGCGCCGGCCACCACACCAGCGCCGGCCGCGGCAAAGTCAACAACCGAGCCGATTCCGGTTCAGTCAAAGCGGCCGCCGCCGCGCACAAAGACCTTGGTGAAGCCGGTCGTGCCGACATCGGGAACGTGGACCGTGTATGAAGGCGATACGGTGACCACATTGGCCAAGGGAATTCATCCGAAGAATCGCGCCCGCCAGCGCCAGTACATTGCGGTCCTGCGTGAACTCAATCCGCAAATCGCGGAGATTGCCGATGACGCGCCATTGACAGCGGGCACACAACTGGCGCTGCCGGATCTGCTGACGCTATCGGGAATCATGCCGCGCGCGGCAACCGTTGCACCCCCTGCCGCGCCACGCGAATCACCGCCTCCGAGCGCGACAAAAGCGCCTCCGCCGGCCGCTGAAAAGCCCGCCGCGAAAAGCGCATCGCGGGCGCCCGCCAAGCCGCCCGCCGTCAAACCCATGACGCCGGCGAAACCCGTTGCGCCAAAGGCCACCCCAACTGCGCCACCCGCGCCACCCGCGATCGCAAAACCCGCGCCGCCGACCAAAGCCGACCCGGCAAAGCCGGCGCCCGTCGCAAAAGCGGCGTCCCGCGGGGAAGGATTTCAATTGCGCCTTTCCGGTTCCGAAATGGACTTGTCGCGAAGCCGCAATGTCACCGACGAGCAACGCCGTACCCTGCGGGAAAAGCAACTGATACTC
>JANNGY010000145.1:0-3704 GCA_031404095.1 Betaproteobacteria bacterium
CCGGCGCGATGCATGTAGTACTGCTTGTAGGTTTCCTTTTCGAGAACGCCGGAAAGCGAACCCTTGCACAGCTTGAGGTCGATCAGTCCCTGTGCCAGCACCTTGTTGGCGACTTCGTGGTACTTGCCAAAGGGCGCGCCCGGTTTGACGGCCTTGATGCAGGCGAGCTGCGATTCCAGCACCAGTTCGTAAATATCCTTTTGCGGACCACTGAACCTGCCGCCGATGGGGAACGTGCGGGTGATGTCGGCGGCGTAGCTTTCAAGTTCGCAGCCGGCGTCGATCAGTAGCAGATCGCCCGCCTTCAATTGCGCCGAGTTTTCGCGATAGTGCAGCACGCAGGCATTGCCCCCGGCGGCCACTATGCTGCCGTATGCCGGCTGCCGCGCACCGTTTCTCACGAACTCGTGCAACAGTTCGGCCTCCACCTGATACTCATACATGCCCGGCCGGGCAAAGCGCATTGCCCGTGCATGCGCGTCGGAAGATATTTTTCCGGCGCGGGCCATGATATCGATTTCGGCCTTGTCCTTGACGAGCCGCATCTGGCTCACGGCGGTCCGCAAGTCGCGCACTTCCGCCGGCGCGGTCACGCCGGTACGCACCTTGCCGCGCACGCCATTCAACCAGCGGGTAATCGACTGATCCCAGTCAGACGACGCGCCGATGGGGGTATGAATCACATCCTGATTGGCCATCAGGTCGGGAATGCGTGTCTCGAGTTCGCCGATCGGGTACGCCTCATCGAAATGGAATACGTCCGCCGCGACCTGCGGTCCAAAGCGAAATCCATCCCAGATTTCACGTTCCAGATTCTTGTCGCGGCAAAACAGGATGTGACGCGTCTTTTTGCCCAGCACGATCGCCAGCACGGCCTCCGGCTCGCGAAATCCGGTCAGGTAGTAGAAATGGCTGTCCCATCGATAGTCGTAATGCGAATCGGCATTGCGCGTCGCTTCCGGCGCGGTGGCAAGCAGCACCAGACCTTCCTTGAGATTCCTTGCTAGACGCTTGCGGCGATCGGCGTGGAGTTTGACGTTGGGAACGACGACTGGGAAAGGGATGTTTTCGCGTTTCATGAAATTGGCAATGGGGGCGTGAATGAAAGGCGATATTGTACGCTTCCGCCCTTTGCACCACTCTTGTGGTTCGCGACAATTGCCGGTATCGCAGGAAAGCTGGCGGGCCAAACCCAAGCACTGGCGGGGCTTCCGGCGCCCTTTTGCCTGAAGTGCCGCACCAGTCAACGGCCTTGACCCTCAAAACCGGTATACGGCCACGGTGGGATCGCCAATCTTCAATTCATCGAACAACCGCAACAGGGGCCCTAGCATCCCATATCGCTCACAGGTCTTGCGCACGTAGTTCACAAAGCGCGGCGTGTCGTCCAGGTACCGCGGCTTGCCATCGCGATAGTGCAGCCTGGCGAAGATGCCAAGTATTCGCAAATGCCGCTGCAAGCCCATCCACTCGACATCACGATAGAAGTCGCCAAAATGTGCCGGCATCGGCAATCCTGCCTTGCGCGCACTCTCCCAGTAGCGGATGGTGCCATCGAGCACGCGATCTTCCTCCCAGGAAACGAACGCATCGCGATAGAGCGACGCGATGTCGTAGCTGATCGGCCCATACACCGCATCCTGGAAGTCGAGTACGCCCGGCGAATTTGCCGGCGGCTGTCCAGGTAGCATCAGATTGCGTGGCATGTAGTCGCTATGCACATAGACCTTTGGCTGACCAAGCGCCTGCCGTGCGATCAGGGCAAACATCGTATTCAGGGCGTTGCGTTGCGTCGCGTTCAGCGCGACACCGACATGCCGGTCGATATACCAGTCCGGAAACAGCGCCAGTTCCTGCGCAATTTGCGCTTCGCGATATTCCGGCAGCACCCCCGGCTTCGATGCCAGCTGCCACAGGATCAGGGTTTCGTTGGCGTGCCGGAAGAGAACGTCTGCATTCGTGTCGTCCATGACATCGAGATAGGTCTGGCGGCCAAGGTCGGTGAGCAAGAGAAACCCCTGGTCGAGGTCCTGAGCCAGCACGGCCGGCGCGTTAACGCCAGCCTCACGCATCAGGGCCGCGACTTTCACAAACGGGCGGCAATCCTCCTGTATCGGTGGTGCATCCATGACGATGCGCGACCCCACAGGTGTGGTTATGCGAAAATAGCGGCGAAAACTCGCATCCGCCGTGGCGGCGGCGAGCGTGTATTCAGTGATGCCTTCTTGTTCGAGCACGGGTCCGAGCCAGGCATGGAGTGTGTTGAGGCGCGGCGTAAGCGTTGGCGGCTGGAAGGGTTCAGTCATGCTGTTTTTCTTGTCGTAACAAACTGAATTTTATCATTCACCATCGAGCTGTTCCCCGGCATTCCGACTCTCTCACTCCTTTCGTATTTCATTCCCTAGTGCCTCGCGTCCTGTTCTCTTCCCGCCGTCTGCCCGCTCCGGCCGCAGGGCTCCCGCGTTTCGCGGTGGTACTTGCCGGACTCTTGCTGGCGGCGACAGTCATGCCGGCAATCGCCCAGCCGGCGGTCAGCGCGCCCAGCCAGACTGAGCTCGACAATGCCCTTCAGGAGGGGCTGAAGCTGGAGAAACTGTTGCCCACGCCCGGAACCCTCCTGGCACGTCCGGCAAAAACCGGCCCGCGCGTCATTTCCGCCGACCAGATCGACGGCATCAATCAAAAGTCGGTCACGGCATCCGGGCGTGTCTCGGTAAAGCAGGGGGACATGGAAGTCACCGCCGACCTGGTCGATTACGACAAAGAGACGGACCTGCTGACCATTCCCGGCAAGATACGCATGGACCGTGGCGGTGATGTCGTCTCGGGTGTCGGGCTGAAGCTGAAGGTCACAACCGAAGTTGGCACGCTTGAGAAACCGACTTTTTTCTTTTCGAAGAGCCCGACACGGCCTGCACAGCGCTTCGAGGCACGCGGTTCGGCGTCGCGAATGAATTTCGAGGGCGAGGACCAGGAAAGACTTTTCGATGCGCTGTATACGACCTGCAAACCGGACCAGGACGACTGGTACCTCAAGGTGTCCGAACTTGCCCTCGACCGTGCCAACAACATCGGCACCGGTATCAATGGATTCGTGGAATTCAAGGGTATTCCCATTCTGTACATGCCGTACTTGACCTTCCCCCTCAATAACCAGCGCAAGTCCGGATTCCTGCCCCCGTCGTTTGGCTCGTCGACCAATAGCGGCCTCGATCTCGCGATTCCCTACTATTGGAATATCGCGCCCAATCGCGACGCCACCATCACGCCCAAGTTCTACACGCGCCGCGGCCTCCAGCTGGGCGGAGATTTTCGCTACCTGGGCAGCGATTACCTCGGTCAGCTCGATGCCGAATACCTGCCAAACGACCGGTTGGCGGCCGACGACCGCTATCTGATGTCGGTGCGGCACTACCAGAATCTGGAAAAGTGGCTGTCGCCCGGCTGGAGCGCGTCCATCAATGCGCAAAAGGTATCCGACGACAATTATTTCCGCGACTTGTCCACACGCATCGCCAATACCGCGCAAACCAATCTGCCGCGCGAGGCCGTCCTGGCGTACACCAGCTTCGCCGGCGACCTGACGATGCGTTACCTCGCGTTCCAGACGCTGCAGGACCCGGCATTGCCGGAGGTCGCCGCACCCTACAAGCTGGCCCCGCAACTGGCGTTCAACGCACAGCCCAATCGCTGGAACGGGCTTG
>JANNGY010000146.1:0-11497 GCA_031404095.1 Betaproteobacteria bacterium
TTTTGCACAATACCAGGATCACCATCAATAGTGACATATCCAAAATCAAGGAAATTTTCAAAACGCGCATAATTATATAAAAGCAATCCCAAAACAGCTACCCCAATCGGAATTGCTGTTTTAAGTGACCAGGCAGCCGGACGCTTTGGCGTGACGGCGGAATATCTGTGCAGCGCCGACCAGATTCAAATCAAGATGGCGCAGGGCGCCAAGCCCGGCGAAGGCGGGCAGTTGCCCGGCCACAAGGTTTCCGAATACATCGCCCATCTGCGCTCATCGGTGCCGGGCGTGGGGCTGATTTCGCCGCCGCCGCATCACGATATTTATTCGATTGAAGACTTGGCGCAACTCATCCACGACCTGAAAAATTCCAATCCGTCCGCGTCCATTTCGGTCAAGCTGGTTTCCGAAGTGGGAGTGGGTACGGTGGCGGCGGGTGTGACCAAGGCCAAGGCCGACCACATCACCATCGCGGGCCACGATGGCGGTACCGGCGCATCGCCGGTCTCATCTATCAAGCATGCCGGCACGCCTTGGGAACTGGGCTTGGCGGAAACCCAGCAGACGCTGGTGCTCAATCGCCTCCGCGGCCGGATCGCGGTGCAGGTTGATGGACAGATGAAGACCGGCCGTGACGTGATTATCGGCGCGCTCCTGGGCGCCGATGAATTCGGCTTTGCGACCGCGCCACTGGTGGTGGAAGGCTGCATCATGATGCGCAAGTGCCACCTCAATACCTGCCCGGTCGGTGTCGCCACGCAAGACCCGGTGCTGCGCCGGAAGTTCACCGGGCAGCCGGAGCACGTGGTGAATTTCTTCTTTTTTGTCGCCGAGGAGGTCCGTGAATTGATGGCGAGCATCGGTATCCGCAAATTCGACGATTTGATCGGTCGTGCCGACCTTCTCGAGACCCGCAAAGGCATCAACCACTGGAAGGCCAAGGGTCTCGACTTTTCACGCATTTTCCATTTGCCGGATATGCCGAAGGAAGTCGCCAGGCGGCATGGCGAGACGCAAGATCATGGCCTGGCAGCAGCGCTCGACAACATGTTGATCGATCGCGCGAAGGCGGCCCTGGACAAGCGCGAGAAGGTCGTTATCGAAGCGTCGATTCGCAACCTGAATCGAACGGTGGGCGCGATGCTGTCAGGGGAAATTGCCCGGCGGTTCGGCAATGAAGGATTGCCGCATGACACGATCATCGTCAAGCTCGCCGGCACGGCCGGGCAAAGCTTCGGCGCGTTCCTGGCCCGTGGCATTACGCTGGAATTGACCGGCCAGGCGAACGACTACGTCGGCAAGGGCCAGAGCGGTGGGCGGATCATTGTCAGGCCGCACGCGGAATTCCGTGGTGACCCGATGGAAAACATCATTGTCGGCAATACCGTGATGTACGGGGCAACGGCCGGTGAATCCTACTTTCGCGGCGTCGCCGGCGAGCGATTCTGCGTGCGAAACTCCGGCGCGTCGGCCGTGGTGGAGGGATGCGGTGACCATGGCTGCGAATACATGACCGGAGGCACGGTCGTGGTGTTGGGTGCCACGGGCAGGAATTTTGCGGCGGGCATGTCGGGTGGCGTCGCCTTCGTCATTGATGAGGACGGCACTTTCCGTCACCGGTGCAATCTGGCCATGGTCGAACTTGAACCCATTGGCGAAGCGCTGTCACCCGCATCGCATCTTGGCCTGTCGGACACGGTGTTGCTCAAATCGCTGATCGAAAGTCACGCACGTCACACCGGTAGCAAGCGCGCCCTGGATATCCTTGGCAACTGGCCGAAGTGGTCGCGGGCTTTTGTGAAGGTGATGCCGACCGAATACCGGCGCGCACTGAAACAACTGGCCGAGAAGAGTGCCGCCGCGCTCAAGCAAAGGGCGGCCTGACGCGAAGCGCAGGCGCCAACCTTTTTAACGACTATCGCGCGAAAGAATTTGCATGGGCAAGCCAACCGGATTTCTCGAGTATCAGCGACTGAGCGAGGCGTCGATCCCGCCAGCAGAACGACTGAAAAATTACCAGGAGTTCATTCTTCACCTGGATGATGACGACGCGAAAACGCAAGGCGCCCGTTGTATGGATTGCGGCATTCCCTTTTGCCAGAATGGCTGCCCGGTGAACAACATCATTCCGGATTTCAATGATCTGGTGTACCGGCAAAACTGGCGGGAGGCCCTGGACACGCTGCATTCCACCAACAATTTTCCGGAATTCACCGGCCGGGTATGCCCCGCACCGTGTGAAGCGGCATGCACGCTGAACATCAACAGCGACGCAGTGGGTATCAAATCCATTGAGCACGCGATTATTGACAAAGGCTGGGAGATGGGCTGGGTCACACCGCTGCCGCCAAAGGACAAGTCAGGCAAGCGCGTCGCCGTGGTTGGCTCGGGTCCTGCCGGGCTGGCGGCGGCGCAGCAACTCGGCCGCACCGGCCACGACGTCATCGTGTTTGAGAAAGCCGACCGCATCGGCGGCCTGCTGCGGTACGGCATTCCTGATTTCAAGATGGAGAAAGCGCACATCGATCGGCGAATCCGGCAAATGGAGGCGGAAGGCGTGCAATTCCGCGTCAATCAAAATATCGGCGTCGATACCCCGGCAGAGGTGCTGATGCAGGATTTCGACGCCATCGTCCTTTCAGGCGGGGCGGAATGGCCGCGCGATTTGCCGGTCCCCGGGCGCGAGCTTGACGGCATCCACTTTGCGATGGATTTCCTTCCGCAGCAAAACAAGGTCGTTGCGGGCGACAAGGTCGCGGCGCAATTGTTGGCGACCGGCAGGCATGTGGTCGTGATTGGCGGTGGCGACACCGGCAGCGACTGTGTCGGTACGTCCAATCGTCACGGCGCCGCATCAATCACCCAGTTCGAATTGCTGCCGCAGCCGCCGGAGCAGGAAAACAAGCCGATGGTGTGGCCCTATTGGCCGATCAAGTTGCGCACATCTTCATCGCATGAGGAAGGTTGCGAGCGCGACTGGTCGGTGGCGACCAGGAAGTTCGTCGGCAAGAGCGGCAAAGTTGAAAAACTCGTCGCCGTTCGCGTCGAGTGGAAGGACGGGAAGATGCAGGAAGTGCCGGGCTCGGAATTTGAAATGAAGGCCGACCTGGTTCTGCTGGCGATGGGCTTCCTTGGGCCGGTCCAGACGGGGTTGCTCGACCAATTTGCCGCGCTGGGTGTTGAAAAGGATGCGCGCAACAATGTCAAGGCGACAACCGAGGGTGCCGGCGCCTACCAGACGGCGAATGCAAAGGTGTTCGCCGCCGGGGACATGCGGCGCGGCCAGTCGCTGGTGGTCTGGGCGATTCGCGAGGGGCGGCAGTGCGCCAGGTCGGTCGATGAGTACCTGATGGGAAGCAGCGAATTGCCCCGATAGCCGTGCATTCGTCGTGGCATTCGACGGCACATTGGCGGTTGCAGTGAGATAATGAAGGGGCGCGACTATCAGTCGCGCCTTTTCATTTCTACCACATCGCAATCACATGTCACCCATCCAGAACGACACCTTTCTGCGCGCGCTGATGCGCGAGCCAACACCCTACACGCCGGTCTGGATCATGCGCCAGGCGGGCCGTTATCTGCCGGAATACAACGCGACGCGCAAACGAGCGGGCAGTTTCCTGGGGCTGGCGAAAAGTCCCGACTATTGCACCGAGGTCACCCTGCAGCCGCTGGACCGATATGCGCTTGACGCAGCAATACTCTTTTCCGACATCCTGACGATTCCGGACGCAATGGGCCTCGGGTTGTATTTTGTCGAGGGCGAGGGCCCGAAGTTTGAGCGTACGGTGCGCACGGAAGAGGACGTGAGAAAACTTCCGATCGCCAACATGGAGCAACTCGAGTATGTCACCGACGCCGTCAAGCAGATTCGTCGCGCATTGAATGGGAGAGTGCCGCTGATCGGATTTTCCGGCAGTCCGTTCACGTTGGCCTGTTACATGATCGAGGGTGGCGGATCGGATGATTTTCGCCGCGTGAAAACCATGCTCTATCAACGACCCGACCTGCTGCATGCCATCCTCGAGAAAAATACTCAAAGTGTCATTGCATACCTCAATGCCCAGATTGACGCGGGTGCCCAGGCGGTAATGCTGTTCGATACCTGGGGTGGTGCGTTAGCTCATTCCGCATATCGCCAATTCTCGCTGGCTTACGCGCAGCGGGTAATGGAAGGGTTGAAACGATCGAATGAGGAACGCATCATTCCGCGCATTTTTTTCACCAAGGGTGGTGGTTTGTGGCTTGAGCCGATGGCCGAGATTGGCGCCGATGCGTTGGGACTGGATTGGACCGTGAACCTGGCAGAAGCCAAGCGCCGTGTCGGACACAGAGTCGCCCTGCAGGGCAATCTGGATCCAAACACGCTGTTTGGAGACGTCACAACGATCGAGCGGGAAGCCAGACAAGTCCTGGCCGAATTTGCCTATGACAACAATGCCAACGGACATGTGTTCAACCTTGGACACGGTGTTTCGCAATTCACCGACCCGGAACATGTTGGAGCGCTTGTTAACGCAGTTCACCGCGCCAGTGCTAGGGTTTAGCGGCACCACCTTGTCAAGAAAAATATTTTTGGAAATGGCCGCGTTGTAGGCTTGCTTATGCACAGAAACCCTGTTCCCGCAACATAGCCGCGTTATCTCGCAATACTTGACAAGAAAAAGCTGTAAATAACTGTATTAAATAAGTATTTAATTTAATACCGCAGTGCAATACCCGACAAGGTGGCACATTCAGCCGAGAAAGCGCTCCTGGAAATCGACCTATGCACAAAGTTATCCACAGGCTGGAAACCCAATATCCGCGCGGGTTTCCGGCGGCTTCCCCCGGCGGCCCCACACCGCAATGAGCGTCAACATTGTCCAGGTAGCACTGGACCTTCCGGTGGACAAGAGTTTTGATTTTTTCGCGCCGGATGCGACCGCGGCCGACATTGGCCGAATCGCCGTGGTTCCCTTCGGCAACAATTTGGCCAGCGGCGTCATCGTCGGCATCGGCACCGCCAGCGATATCGCGCAGGACAAGTTGAAGACGGTACGTTTCGTGCAGCGCGCGCTGCCAAAGTTCTCGGCCGAGGACTTCGCGCTGATCCGTTTTTGCCAGAGGTACTACCATCATCCGCTGGGTCCGATTGCACTCAATGGCTTGCCGCCGGCAATGCGCGCAACCCGGATCATCGTGCCGAAGGAAGATCGCGTGATCACCATCACCGACGCCGGCCGCGCCGCGTTTGAGTCAATTCCCGAGCGGGCCGTGGCACAGCGGGCGATGCTGGAGGCCATCGAATACGCGTCGCAATCCGAAACGCTGTTGCGAGCGCGCCATGAACGCGCGGCCGGCATCCTGCGTGTTCTCATTGCGAAAGGCTGGGTGCAGTCGCATGTCCTTGCCGTCGATCAACCGCAGTCCGAGGGTGTCATGCCGGCGCGGGATTTCCTGCCCGGTCCGACGCCGAATGGCGAACAGGCGGATGCGATTGCAAAGATCACCGGCAGGCAAGGCACATTTTCGCCGTTTCTCCTTTTCGGCGTCACCGGCAGCGGCAAGACCGAGGTCTATCTGCAGGTAATCGCGACAACGCTGACTGCGGGCAAGCAGGCGCTGGTGCTTATGCCGGAGATCAATCTGACGCCGCAGTTTCTGCGCCAGGTGGCAGGCCGCTTCCCCGGCGCGCGCATTGTCCAGCAACATAGCGGCCTCGCCGACGTGCCTCGATTGTCTGGCTATCTCGATGCCTGTTCGGGGCGCGCCGACATCGTCATCGGCACGCGCCTTGCCGTGTTCACTCCCCTGCCTCGCCTGGGCATCATCATTGTCGATGAAGAGCACGATGCATCTTTCAAGCAACAGGAAGGATTCCGCTATTCGGCGCGCGACGTGGCGGTTTTCAGGGGGCAGCAGGCATCCTGTCCGGTGGTGCTGGGTTCGGCCACGCCGTCGCTGGAGAGCTTGCAGAATGTGGCGCGCGGCCGTTTTACCCAATTGAAACTGACCCGGCGCGCCGCGGCGAATGCGATCCTGCCATCGATCGATTTCATCGACCTGAATCATGAACGTGCCGAGGATGGACTGTCGCCCACACTGACCAAGGCGCTGGCGGAAACCATCAGTCGCGGTGAACAGGCGCTGGTGTTCATCAATCGCCGCGGCTACTCGCCGGCACTGGTGTGCGCCCAATGCGGCTGGATGCCGGAATGCGGGCGTTGCAGCGCCAGGCTGGTGTTCCATCAGCGGGACCGGCGCCTTAAATGCCACCACTGCGGCTATCAGGCGCGCATTCCGGCGACCTGCCGCGATTGCGGCAGTCATGAGCTGGTCCCTGCCGGGCAGGGCACCGAACGAATCGAGCTTGCATTGCGCGCGCACTTTCCCGGTGCGCGCATCGCCCGCGTCGATCGTGATTCCACGCGCAAGCGCGGATCCGCGCAGAAGATTTTTGACGCCGCCGCCGCTGGTGAGCTGGATGTGCTGGTGGGTACGCAGATGCTTTCGAAGGGCCACGATTTTCCGCGCATCACGCTGGTCGGCGTGGTGAACGCCGACGGCGCGATGTTTTCGGCGGACTTCCGCGCCGCCGAGCGAATGGTTGCCCAGCTCACGCAAGTGGCTGGCCGCGCCGGTCGCGCCAACCTGCCCGGTCGCGTATTGATTCAAACGCGCTTTGCCACCCACCCGCTCTATCAGGTCGTTGCCACGCAGGACCACGCGCGTTTTGCCGAAATAGCGCTGGCGGAACGGAAGCTTGCCAATCTACCGCCCTACACATTTCTGGCGCTGCTTCGCGCGGAAGCAAAGTCGGGTGAATTACTGCATGAATTCATGATCCACGCCGTCAACGCCGCCAGCCAGCTCCAGGTCGCGAAAACGTTGCAGGTCTGGGACCCGGTCGCTGCACCCATGGCGCGTAAAGCGGGCTTCGAGCGGCAGCAGTTGATGGTGCAGGCCGCATCCCGCATTGAGCTGCAGCAATTTCTGACGGCATGGTTGCCAATGGTTCGGGCACATGAAGTTCGCTCCGTGAAGTGGGTGATCGATGTGGATCCGCAGGAAATTTGAGCGGGCCGGAAATGAAAATCTCAGGCGTGTCGATCCCGGCAGGGCTGGCGACAACAAGCATTCAATTGATCGACGGCGACAACAGGAAACGCAGCGGAAGGGCAAGAGTTTTTTGGCCGTTCCTTCTGTTCCCTGTGGTTTCCACGGTACATGCCTCTTCCCGCCACAGTCAAGAGTAAACACCAGCATTGGCGCGGTTCTCGTAGCAGAAAGTGCCGCGAAGCCGCGCCAATGCTGGTGTTTGCTCGTTGTTTGCTGGCTACCAGCAGGCAGATTCAATCGCGATGAATCGCTTTCGGCGGCCCTTCCCGCTATAATTTCCGACTTACTATTGAGTGTTCTGCATGCCTTCTGCCGCGTTCGTTGACAACAAAAGCGCTATCGCTGCGCTTTTCCAGCAAGCCTTGTACTCCGCCTTTCCGGCGCTCCTTGAAGACGCCAGCCCTTTCGTCATTGAGGTGGAGAAACCCAAAAACCCCGATCACGGCCATTTTGCGGTCAACAGTGCGCTGCAACTTGCCAAAAAGCTGGGCATCAAGCCCAGAGACATTGCCGAGGCAATTGTCGACGCGCTGCCCGCGTCGGCCCTGCTGGCCGGCAAGCCCGAAATCGCCGGACCCGGATTCATCAATATCCGGCTGGCGCGGACGGCGGAAATGCGTGTCGTTGCATCGATAATGTCCGCGGGCGATCAGTTCGGCAACAGCACGGCCGGCGGTGGCCGAAAGGTGATGGTGGAATTCGTTTCCGCCAATCCCACCGGTCCGCTGCACGTGGGGCACGGTCGCGGCGCCGCAATCGGCGACACGCTGGCGCGTTTGCTTGAGGCGCAGGGTTGGCGCGTCAGTCGTGAGTTTTACTACAATGACGCGGGTGCGCAGATCAATAATCTTGGCCTGTCCGTGCAGGCACGGCTGCGTGAGAAAGTGGGCCTTGAGTCGGCGTTTCCGGAGGATGGTTACCGCGGGCAGTACATCATTGAAATCGCCGAACGATACGCGCAGGAAGATCCCCGCGACGCCACCGGCAATGACGCCGATGCCATCCGCAGTTTTGCGGTGGCCGCCTTGCGTCACGAACAGGATCTCGACCTCAAGGCTTTCGGCGTGCAGTTCGATGTGCATTACCTTGAGTCATCGCTCTATACCGACGGCCTGGTTGAGAAAACCGTCGATCATCTCGTCAAGATGGGCCATACCTATGAGCAGGACGGCGCGCTCTGGCTGCGAACGACCGACTATGGCGACGACAAGGACCGCGTCATGCGGAAATCCGACGGCACCTACACCTACTTTGTCCCCGACGTCGCCTACCATGTCACCAAGTGGGAGCGCGGTTTCGCGCGCGCGATTACCGAACTTGGCGCTGACCACCACGGGTCGCTGGCGCGGGTCAGGGCCGGCCTCCAGGCGATGGAAATGGGCGTGCCGCAAGGTTATCCGGATTACGTCCTGCACCAGATGATCACGGTGATGCGCGCTGGCGAGGAAGTCAAGATATCCAAGCGCGCCGGCAGCTATGTGACGCTTCGCGACCTGATCGATGAAGTCGGCCGCGATGCGACACGCTACTTTTTTGTCATGCGCAAATCCGATTCCCAGCTCACTTTTGATATCGACTTGGCCAAGAGCCGATCTGAGGACAATCCGGTCTATTACGTCCAATATGCTCACGCCCGCATTTGCAGTGTGCTGAACCAGTGGGGCGGCGATTGCGGCCGGCTGGATAGCGTCGACTTGTTGCCACTGACAAACAAGTACGAGTCGGAACTGTTACGTGCACTGGCCGACTTTCCGGAATTGCTCGCGACTGCCGCGCGCGAACTTTCGCCACATCTGGTCTGCGTGTATCTGTCGGAACTCGCCGCCCGGCTGCATAGCTATTACAATGCCGAGAAGTTTCTGGTTGAGGATGAAAAATTGAAACTGGCGCGTCTGGCTTTGATTCTGGCGACCCGGCAGGTTCTGAAGAACGGGCTGGCCGTGCTGGGCGTATCCGCGCCGGATAAAATGTAGGGTATGACGCACTCGCACCAGTCAACGGCCTGCCGCGTAACGTGCCGCGAAGCGGCGGCCTGCCGCCTTCATGGTTTTCCTGGAAGGCTCCATCATCATGCAGGCTAGAGACTACAAGTCCGGCGCAGCCAGGTCCGAAGCGGGCAACGGCGTGGGTCGCGGTGGCGGCAAGAAACGCGCGCTGAATCCCATGTTTGTCGGCATCATCATCGGGTTGTTGCTGGGTATTGGTCTCGCGCTTAGCCTAGCGATCTGGCTGAATCGCGCCAACAATCCGTTCGTTGAAAAATCTCGCCCGGTCGAGGCACTGGCAACCCTTCCGGGCAAGTCTTTGTCGGCCCCGGTCCCGGCCGCGCCGGCGGCGCCGGCCGCGACCAAAGGGGACGCCGAAAAACCGCGTTTCGAGTTCTATCAGATCCTGCCGGATGAAAAGCGCGGCAAGGCCGATGGCGTGGCTCCGCAGAAGGCGGCGGAGCCGCCGGCACGCGCCACCACCGAACCAAAATCGGCCCCCAAGCTGGACAAGCCGGAGGTGAAGCCACCAAGTGGCGAAGTACTTCATTTGCAGGCAGGCGCATTCCAAAATCGAACGGACGCCGAGAACATGAAAGCCAAGGTGGCCTTCGCCGGCTTCGAGGCGAACGTTCGTCCTGTCAACCTTCCGGACAAGGGAACGTTGTTTCGAGTGCGGTTGGGACCATTCAAGAGCATCGATGAAGTGAACAGAATCAAGGCAACGCTGTCTCAAGGCGGTATTGATGCCGCAGTTGTCAAAGGCTCTGACAACTGAAGCCGCAAGCGCCATTGGGTACCGCATCTGCCTTGACCAGGTCAGTCGTTTCTGGAAAGCATGACAGGCGGCTCGCGGAACAAAAACATCGAGGCGCAGTAATAATTAACCCGTAATAACTGTCAACTGGATCAAACATGTCTTCTAAACTCTGCATTCAACGTGCTGGTATGGCGCTCATCACGGCCTTTGCGATCGGAAACGTTCTCGCACAGGGGCCGGCACGCGACGTGACCCCCCTGAACCCGCCGCAGCCAGTCGAGAATGACGGCAAAATCGAAGTTGTCGAATTTTTTGCCTACGGTTGCATTCATTGCGCCAATCTCGAGCCGCGTTTGGTCGAATGGGTGGCACGTCAACCTGCCGATGTCAAAGTAAAACGGGTCCCGGCCGCATTTGCGGTGCGCGGAATCGACAGCGCGCCCATTTTCTACACGCTTGAAGCCATGGGCCTGCAGGAAAAGCTGCACCAGAAGCTGTTTGACGCTGCCAACCTGGAGAATGTGATGCTCGGTAACCCGGCGACACTGAACAAGTGGCTGGAAAAGCAAGGCGTCGATACGAAGAAATATGAAGAAATGCAACGGTCATTTTCGGTGCAAAACAAAGTCAACCGCGCCAAACGTATGAGCGCCGACTACAAGCTTCCCGGCACACCGGCTCTGGCGGTGAATGGCCGCTTTCTGGTCGAGCAGGTCGCCGGGGCCGATCGCCTGTTTGCGCATGTGGACCAACTGGTTGCCGATGCCCGCGCTGCCAGCAAGCCGGTTGCGGCGCCGGTGGCTGCCAAGCCCACCGCGTCGGTCGCCCCGGCAAAGAAACAGTAAGCATATCGCTTCACATTTCCCGATGTCGGGCCGGGTCAGCCGGCTCGCGTCTTCGTGAGCGGCGGTGGTGCGAATAACGTAGAGTGCCGGACGGCGTGAACAATATAAGACGCGCGTAAAATGGCGCAATGACCGTCCCCACCGTATTCATTACCGGCGCCTCGTCTGGCATCGGTGAGTCCCTCGCCAGACTCTACGCGTCGCGCGGATATCAACTGGGGCTGGTGGCCCGGCGCCAGGAAATTCTTGACAAGCTGGCCACCGAGCTTGCTCCCCAGCCAGCTATCTACGCGGTCGATGTGCGCGATGCCGCCAGCCTGAAACAGGCAGCCGCCGATTTCATGTCCCGCTTTGGCGTACCGGATATTGTCGTTGCCAATGCCGGCGTTTCGCGCGGCACTCTGACAGAGATGGAAGATGACCTCAAGGCATTTCAGGAGATCTTCGACATCAACGTCATGGGAATGGTGAATACTTTTCATCCTTTCATCACGCCGATGCGTGATGCCGGCAAGGGGAAACTCGCGGGAATTGCCAGCGTCGCCGGGTTTCGCGGCATCCCCGGCGGCGGCGCCTATTCGGCCTCCAAGGCGGCGGCAATCAAATATTGTGAATCTCTGCGCGTGGAACTCCGCGGCAGTGGTGTTTCGGTCGTGACTATTTGCCCCGGGCTATATCCGCACACCGATGACCGCGGTGAACCGGTTCAAGATGCCGTTCCTGATCGGCGTCGATGAGGCCGTAGTGCGATTTGCACGGGCCATCGACAACGGGACCAGTTTCACCGTGATCCCCTGGACGATGGG
>JANNGY010000147.1:0-14351 GCA_031404095.1 Betaproteobacteria bacterium
CCAGCACGACGACGATCGATTCCGCCGAGGGTGCCGACTACGACAGCGCACCCCCACCCGAGTCGAGCGGCCCACCGGACACCGACGACACGAGCGGCACGACGGGCACCGGCACGACCGGCGACACGTCGGTTTCGTCAAGTAAAGTCAATCCGCTGCCCCCGCCTCGGCGGGCGCGGCTGTTTGGGTATCCGCAGCAGTATGCACCCGCGCCGGTGCGCGCCATGCCGTCACGCGTCCCGCCTGCCAGCGGGGCAATCGTTTCCTTAGCGGCCCGGAGGAATGATCCGGGCTAGAATTCCGACATCGTTTCTTTACTCTCCGAAGTATTTTGCCACTGTGCACTTGCCGGCTTCCTTGTCCAGCCATCCCGCAATCAGGGTACTCCCTGAACTCCTGACCAACCAGATCGCCGCCGGCGAGGTGGTGGAACGTCCGGCGGCAGCGGTCAAGGAATTGCTGGAGAACAGCCTGGATGCGGGCGCATCGCGCATCGATGTCGATTTGCTGCAGGGCGGCATCAAACGCATCCGTGTCGCCGACGACGGCCATGGCATCGCCGCGAATGAATTGCCGCTGGCGCTGGCGCGGCATGCCACCAGCAAGATTCGTTCACTCGATGACCTCGAGCGCGTTGCCAGCCTCGGCTTCCGCGGAGAAGCGCTGGCCAGCCTGGCCGCGGTATCGCGCCTGTCACTTGCTTCCCGCCAGTCGAGCGCGCCACACGGCGCGCGCATCGAAGCGGTCGGCGGCGACTTGTCCGCGATCGAGCCGGCCGCGCTCGACCGCGGCACCTTGGTCACGGCCGAGGATCTGTTTTTCAATACCCCGGCGCGCCGCCAGTTCCTGAAGACCGACAGCACCGAATTCGGCCACTGCGAGGATGCCGCCCTGCGGATCGCCATCGCGGTGCCGCACGTCGCGCTGTCGCTGACGCACAACGGGCGGCGGCTGTGGCAGTTCGATGCCGGCGAGTCACGGGCCCGCGTCAAGGCCGTGCTCGGCGAGGAGTTCATCGACGCCAGCACCGGCATCGACGAAAATGCGCCCGCGTTGGGCCTATCCGGTTGGGCCGGCCTGCCGCGATATTCGCGTGCCGGGCGCGACCAGCAGTACTTGTTTGTCAATGGCCGCTTCGTCCGCGACAAATTGCTGAATCACGCCATCCGCGAGGCCTATGCCGACGTGCTTCACGGTCACCGGCATCCGGCCTTCGCCTTGTTCATCACGCTCGATCCGACGATGGTCGATGTGAATGTGCATCCCGCCAAAGCCGAAGTGCGTTTCCGTGACTCGCGGGCCGTGCATCAATTTGTCTATCACGCGCTGAACAAGGCGCTCGCCCGTCCCGTGAGTGCCTCCGCCGCGCCGCTCGCCAACCCATTCGACTGGGTGCGCGGGCCGGCCGGCGCCGACCTCGGTTCGCCGGCGTCAATTGGCGCGCCGCCATCTGCCACGTGGCAGGGCGCGCGCCAATCGACCTTCGGTCCGCTCGCCGCCAGTGAGCCCCATGCCTTTTACGAGCGGCTGCGTGGCAGTCCGTCCGACGGCTTTGACGGCGCGATCACCGCACTTTCGCCTGACCGCGACACGGCGGCGGGCCACGCCGATATTCCGCCGCTCGGCTTTGCGTTGGCGCAACTTCACGGCATCTATATCCTCGCGCAAAACGTCCACGGCCTGGTGCTGGTCGATATGCACGCCGCGCATGAACGCATCGTCTACGAAAAGCTGAAGCGGGCACTGGATTTGAACCAGCTCGCCTCGCAACCGCTGATTTCACCGATTCCGGTCGCGCTCGGCGAGCGCGATATGGCGCTGGCGGAATCACATCGCGAATTCTTCGCGCAACTGGGGTTTGACCTGGCCGCGCTGTCGGCGCGCGAAATGGCGATCCGTGCGGTACCCGCCATGCTGCCCAGCCTGGATGCGCCGGCCATGTTGCGGGAACTGCTGAGCGACCTCGCCGAGCACGGCGCCTCCCGTGCGCTCACCGAGCGGCGCGATGAAATTCTCGGCACCATGGCCTGTCATGGCGCGGTGCGCGCCAATCGCATGCTGACCGTTCCGGAAATGAACGCACTGTTGCGGCAGATGGAGGAAACCGAGCGTTCGGGCCAGTGCAATCACGGCAGGCCCACCTGGTACCAGTTCCCGGTGGCGGACCTGGACAAATTGTTCATGCGTGGACGGTAGACCCGTCTGGCCCGACAGGTGACGGGATCTAATTCGATTTCACTTTCATTCAGGCAACAACTATTGTCATTCCCGCTTGCGCGGGAAAGACAGCAATTGCTACTGTAATGATCGGCAATTGGAATAACCCATTCCGCCCATCACGACTCATCGCCACCCGCTGCCAATTGCCAATGACCCCCAACGCGATTTTCATCCTCGGCCCCACCGCCTCCGGCAAGACCGCGCTGGCGCTGCACCTGGCCGATCGTTTCCCGGTCGAGATCATCAGCATCGATTCCGCGCTGGTCTATCGCGGCATGGATATCGGCACCGCCAAACCGGATGCGGCGACACGGCAACGATGTCCACATCATCTGATTGATCTGATCGACCCGACCGAGGCGTATTCGGCGGCGCGCTTCTGCGAAGACGCGCGGGCGGCAATGGCCGGCATCGTCGCGCGCGGCAACGTGCCCTTGCTGGCCGGGGGCACCATGCTGTACGCCAAGGCGCTGCTCGGCGGACTCAGCGACTTGCCCGAAGCCAACCCCGCTGTCCGCGCGGAGCTCGAATCGCGCGCGGCACGAATCGGCTGGCCGGCGATGCACATGCAACTGGCGCAGGTCGATGCGCAGACAGCATTGCGCCTCAAGCCCAATGACTCGCAGCGGATCCAGCGCGCGCTGGAAGTTTTTCAGATTACCGGCACGCCGCTATCAGTGCTGCAATTTGCGGCCGGCCAACCGGCGGAGTTTCCCTATCGCACCCTGAAGATCGGCCTGATACCAGGTGAGCGTGCAGCCCTGCACAAGCGCATCGCGGCACGCTTTGAAGCGATGCTCGCCGACGGCATCGTCGAGGAACTGCGCCACTTGCGCGACCAATATGCGCTGTCAGCCGATATGCCTTCCATGCGCTGCGTGGGTTACCGGCAGGCGTGGCAATTCATCGAGGGCGAAATTGACCGGACATCGCTTCGGGAAAAGGCCGTGGCCGCGACTCGGCAACTCGCCAAGCGGCAGTTGACCTGGCTGCGATCGATGCCGGACGTCGAAACCTACGATTGTCTGCGGCCCGATCTGGCGGAATCAGTTGGCGACCGGTGCGCGGCATTTCTGGCAACCAGCAGCTTTTCGGACTTAAAGAATCGAAGCGAAAACGGAGTTTCAGCCGATTCCCTTTAAGTCCGACTAGCTGCTAAGCGCGCACCCGCCTGGCAACCGGCGGTGGATTCTATTCGCCGTGGTATTTGAAGGAGAGCTTCATCTTGGCGCGAAATTGCATCGCGCCATCTTTGCCGACCTTCACGTCAAGCTTGGAGACTTCGGCGACGCGAATATCGCGCAAGGTCGCCGAAGCGCTCTTGACGGCGTTGCGTGCCGCATCGGCCCACGATTCGCTGCTGGTGCCCACCAGTTCGATCACCTTGTAAACTGACGCGCCTTTTTCTTTCTTGGCCATATTGTCCTCATGTCGTTGACGTTATTCGGACAATCAAATCTACGCCTCGGCGATGCGACTGGCAAGCGCTGCTGTCATGAATTGTCATCAGGAATCCGAAATTGCCGGGGCGCCCGCGTCCGTGGACGTGACCGACACATGCAGATTTCCGCGCGCCAGTCGCACACGCAGGCGATCGCCCGCGACCGCGCGGCCGGCATCGCGCAGCACCTCGCCGCGCAGTTCGACGATGCTATAGCCGCGCTCGAGCACGCGTGCCGGATCGAGCAGCACCAGTGCCTGGCGGGCATGTTCAAATTGCGACCGCTTGAAAGCAACGGTCTGCGCGCCTGCGTGGGCGACCTGTTTCTGGCGCTGTAAAACGGCGATTCGCAGATGTTCGACATCGATGGCATTGGCCGTCACCCGCTGGCGCAGCATGGCGCACTGGAATCGCGACGATTCCAGTTGTTTGATGATGGCGTGGTGGTTGCGGGCCGCGATCATCGCCAGGTGATCACGTTCGCGGCGCAGGCGCTCACCCGGCGAAATCAGGTTGCGCGCCGCGCGGTCCAGTCGCTGCCCGGCATTGTCGAGCAAGCGGCGCAAGACACGCGCCAGCGAAACCTGCTTGGCCGCGAGCTGTAAGCGCAGTTCGATGACGTCCGGCGACGCCAGTTCGGCAGCGGCGGTCGGGGTGGGTGCACGGCGGTCGGCGACAAAATCGCAAATCGTGAAGTCGGTCTCGTGGCCGACGCCCGAAACAACCGGAATCGCGCCCTCGTCCTGCAATCGGACAATCGAACGCGCGACTATCTCTTCGTTGAAAGACCACAGGTCTTCAATACTTCCGCCGCCACGGCAGACAATCAGCGCTTCGATCAGGTCGACGCCGGCGCGCTCACGTGCGCTGTCGATGGCCCTGGCGATTTCCTGCGCCGCCAGGGTTCCCTGAACCGAGGTTGGATAAATGACGACATGGATCATCGGCGCGCGCCGCCGCAACGTCGTCAGCACATCTCGGAGCGCGGCCGCCTTGAGAGAGGTCACAACGCCGATGACCTTTGGAAAGGCCGGCAGCGGGCGCTTGCGAAGATCACTGAAAAGCCCTTCGGCCAGCAATCGCGCCTTCAGGCGCTCATAGGCCTCGTATAGCGCCCCGAGCCCGGCGCGGCGCATGTTTTCGACGCCCAACTGGAATTCGCCACGCGGTTCATAGAGTGACGGCAGCGCGCGCACTTCCACCTGCATGCCGCTCTCCGGTGCAAATCCGATGGCGGCCGCGCGATGGCGGAACATGACGCAGCGCACCTGCGCGGCCGAGTCCTTGAGGGAGAAGTACCAGTGTCCGCTGGCCGCACGCATGACATTCGACAATTCGCCGGAGACCCAGAGCAATTCGAGATTCGCCTCAAGCAGGTGGCGTGCGCGGCGGTTCAGTTCGGAGACGGCAATCACCTCGCCGCGGCGTCCGGACGCCGTGTCTGCTGAATGCGACGACGGGTCACCGGCGACGGAATCCGGCACCGAATTGGGTGGGAAGGACATGCGCGATGGTATCACCGGCGGGCGCAAATGCGGCCAGGACTACGGGCAGCTCGCGTTTCACGCGCGCCCAAACAGACGGGTCGATTAACATAGGCTGCCCTAAGGCTACGCCCGCCTAACTATATGAAATATATAGAAATTCCACGAGTGCATTTTTTAGGCGAAGAAGAAAAAACCGTTATGGTTTCAAGACTTACGCGTTCTGCCCCGCCGCAATGCACAGAGTTATCCACAGGCGCTGTGGATGAAATGGTGCAATCGCCGAAATTGGCGATGGAAGGATGCGAGAAAACCGCGCTCGGCGCCGCTGACGCCGCAGACAGGATGTCGCCAGCTGCCTGTCCGACGGGCAGCTAGCCGCCGGTGGCCGATGTGGCGCACGCGCCACGAAGCCATGCGTATTCATGCCAAGCTTGTGAAGGCAGTATCGGTTACGCTAAAGTGCGTGCACGGTTTAAGGCAGCCATTTTTTCAATAAACGGAGTCCGGGATTGCTCACTCTCATTCAAGCGGCCGGTTGGCCTATCTGGTTCATTATCCTTTGCTCGGTGATTTGCCTGGCAATCATTGGCGAACGATTCTGGACGCTGCGCCGGACGGTGGTGCTGCCGCCGAACCTGTTCCAGGACACGGTTCAGGCGTACCGTACCCAGGGCGCAAGCCCCGACCTCATTGCCAAGTTGAATGAAAACTCGTTCCTCGGGCGGGTGTTTGCATCGGGCCTCGCAAACGTCAAGAGTTCCCGCGAAGTGATGAAGGAGTCGATGGAGGAATCGGGACGCGCCGTGCTGGTGGACATGGAGAGATTCCTCAACGGCCTGGGTACGATTGCAACGGTCGCGCCGCTGCTGGGACTGTTCGGGACGGTGATCGGCATGATCGAGATCTTCGGCGCCTCGGGAGCACAGTCGCAGAATCCGGGTCAATTGGCCCACGGCATTTCGATCGCGCTCTACAACACCGCCGGCGGCATTGCCGTGGCGATTCCGGCACTGATTTTCTATCGTCACTTTCGCAGCAAGGTCGATGTCATGGTGGTGGACATGGAACAGCAGGGTATTCGGCTGGTCGAGACACTGCACGGCGAGCGCTAGTGGTCCGCTTCGCAAATATCGGTACATGAAGCGGCGGCTTTTTCCGCATGGCGGCGTTGCTCGTCGTTGCCATAGTCCATGCGTAGCCTGCCCCGGCAGGCAGGAAGCCGGGGTCGCCTCCTCGCGCCTTGCCCTGCGAAAAAATCCATCCGTTTCATTTTGTCCCACTATTTGCGAAGCAGACCACTAATGAACTTCAAACGGGGCCGTACCCGCGAAGAGCCGGAAATCAACTTCATTCCGTTGATCGACCTGTTGCTCGTCATCCTGATTTTCCTGATGGTGACGACCACCTATTCGAAATATGCGGAGCTGCAAATCAACCTGCCCGAGGCCTCGGCAGAAAAAGCGCCCGAACGCCCGCAGGTCATCAATATTGCGGTCGACGCCAATGGGAAATACGCGGTGAACAACACAGCGGTGACGTTCGCGGGCGTGGATGCCTTTGCCAATTCACTCAAGGAAGCCGCCGCCGCCGGAAACATGAAGGACCCGGTCATTGCCATCGGCGCCGATGCCGGCGCGACCCACCAGGCGGTGGTCAATGTGATGGAAGCCGCCCGCCTGGTCGGATTCACCAAGATCTCCTTTACGACACAAGGCAAGGCCGCGAAGTAGTTGCCGCGGCGGCAACTTGTCCCGGTCCATGCAAGCCAGCCGCGAGTCACCGGCGTCATGATGGAGGCGTGGTTCCTTCAACAGTGGCAGCGCAACAGTCCCTGGCAAATCCTGCTGCGCCCGCTGTCGTGGGTCTTCGCCATGCTGGTGCGCGTCCGGCGCATGCTCTACCGTGCGGG
Organism: Betaproteobacteria bacterium; assembly: GCA_031404095.1. Lineage (GTDB taxonomy): Bacteria > Pseudomonadota > Gammaproteobacteria > Burkholderiales > Usitatibacteraceae > UKL13-2. Next base: position 7,058 of record JANNGY010000147.1, read on the forward strand.
AATACTGAAAAGCGAACGCATCGGCGTGCCAATCATCGTCGTTGGCAACATCACCGTCGGTGGTACCGGCAAGACGCCGGTGGTCCTGGCGATCGCGAAATATCTCGGGAAATTGGGCTGGCATTGCGGAATCATTTCGCGCGGCTATGCGCGTCAAAATGCAGAAACTCAAAAGATGCCGGGAGACGCAAGGGACCGTGTGCTGCGGGTCGTTGAAGGTGGGGATGTCGTCAGCGATGAAGCAACGATTCTGGCAGGGCGATCCGGCGTCCCCGTCTACATTTCAGCGAATCGCGCCGATGCCGCGCGATCGTTGCTGTGCGATCACCCCGATGTCGACGTACTCATTTGTGACGATGGACTGCAACACTACGCGCTGCGCCGGGATGTCGAAATCTGCGTGATCGACGGCGAGCGCGGTTTGGGCAATGGAGCCCTTCTGCCGGCCGGACCGTTGCGTGAACCGGCGACGCGACTCGATGAAGTCGATGCCATCGTGATCAATACCACCGCGACGGCAGCGCAATTGAATGCCAGTCTTGCGATCCGCGGTGTGCCCGCCTATTCGATTGTTCTCGCCAATGAGTCCCTGGTGCGCGTGATTGACGGCCAGGCGATGTCGATCGAACAGGGAATTGCGGAATTTTCCACGAAGCGCGTATTGGCTGTCGCCGGCATCGGCCACCCTGCGCGCTTCTTCGCCCATGTTGCCGGCCTTGGTTTCCGGCTTGCAGAATCGTACGCATTTCCGGATCACCATGCGTTCACCCCGATGGATTTCAACCGGACCGACGCGGGAATAATCTTGATGACGGAAAAGGACGCGGTAAAATGCAAGGCATTCGCCGACGAACGGATGTGGTTCATGCGTGTGGACGCCATCCTGCCCGAAGCGTTCGGCGAATTTGTCGTCAAACGATTGTCTGAACTGAAGAAATAGCCATGTCCCTCGATCCCAAGCTGCTCGAAATCCTGGTCTGCCCGGTCACCAAAGGCCCGTTGACGATGTCGGCGGACAAGTCCGAGCTTATTTCGTATTCGGCGCGCCTGGCCTATCCGATTCGCGACGGCATCCCGGTGATGCTGGCCGATGAAGCACGCGAATTGCGGGCCGACGAAGTGCGTGGTTGATTGATGCCGGCAGGATTCATCGCCGTCATTCCGGCCCGGTTCGCATCGACGCGGCTGCCCGGCAAGCCCCTCGCCGACATCGGCGGCAAGGCGATGGTGGTGCGCGTTGCCGAACAGGCGGCAAAGAGTGGTGCCGAGCGGGTGGTGATTGCCACCGATCACGCTGACGTGAAGCGAGTGGCCGAGCAGCAAGGCTGGCAGGCATTGATGACCCGCGCCGACCACGCGCAGGGCACCGACCGGATCGCCGAAGTGGTGGAACAGTTGGGATTGGCCGACGAGACCATCGTCGTGAATGTGCAAGGTGACGAGCCACTGATCGATCCGGCGCTCATCCGTTCCGTCGCTGAGGCACTCGATGCCAATCCGGCGGCGGCGATCGCCACGGCCGCCCACCCGATCAGCGACGCACAAGAGTTTTTCAATCCCAACGTGGTGAAGGTGGTTTGCGATGGCAACGGCTTCGCGCATTATTTCAGCCGTGCCCCGATCCCCTATGCCCGCGATGACTTTTCGCGCGACCGCGAGGTGCTTCCCGCCAAGTTTCCCGCGCTGCGCCACATCGGCATTTACGCCTACCGTGCGGCCTTCCTGAAGCGCTACGCCGCGTTGCCGCCGGCGCCGGCCGAACAATTCGAATCGCTCGAGCAGTTGCGGGCGCTGTATCACGGCTACCGGATTGCCGTGACCCTCTGGCCGGGCGCGCTGCCACCGGGTATCGACACACCGGATGATCTGGATCAGGTGCGCGCTTTATTTGCCTGATTCCGTGCGGGACGGGTGGCGAGTCGCACATCGAATACCGGTAAAATGACTCATTCCTAAAAGTAGCGGGGTTGGACGATGCGCTTGATTCTGTTGGGTGGGCCGGGCGCCGGCAAGGGCACCCAGGCAACGTACATCAAGGAAAAATTCGGCATTCCGCAAATTTCCACCGGCGACATGTTGCGCGCGCACGTGAAAAACGGCACCCCGCTCGGTGTCGCAGCCAGGAAGATCATGGACGCCGGCTCGCTGGTGTCGGATGACATCATCATTGGCATGGTCAAGCAGCGCATCGGCGACGCGGACTGCGCCAACGGCTTTCTGTTCGACGGCGTTCCGCGCACCATTCCGCAGGCCGAAGCAATGCGGCAAGCCGGTATCAAGGTCGATTATGTCGTGGAGATCGCAGTCGATGACGCCGCGATCATCGAGCGCATGTCAGGCCGGCGCGCGCATTTGCCGTCCGGGCGCACTTATCATGTCAAGTTCAACCCGCCAAAGGCCGCCGGCAAGGACGATGTCACCGGCGAAGACCTGGTTCAGCGCGAGGACGACAAGGAAGACACCGTCAGGAAGCGTCTCGATATCTATCACCAGCAGACCAAACCGCTGGTTGAGTATTACGGCAAGTGGGCGGCATCCAATGAAGCCAATGCGCCGAAGTACGTAAAGATACCGGGCCTCGGCGGGGTCGAAGAAGTTCGCGAGCGGATTTTTGCCGCGCTGAAATAGCCTGGCCGGGATAGCGCGCGCAGCCGGCGTTGAAGAGTCTTTCGCGTCATTTGCCTTGCGCTCCGTGCGCCTTCTTTCCCAATTGGTTCATCTTTTCCTGGAGTGAACGTGCCCCGTAATGCTTTTTATGCCCAGTCCGGCGGCGTGACCGCCGTCATCAATGTGTCCGCGCAAGCGGTCATCGAAACCGCGCGCCGCTACCCGAAGCAAATCGGCAAGGTCTTTGCCGGCCGCAACGGCATCATCGGCGCACTGACCGAGGACCTGATCGATACCAGCAAGGAGCCGCCGGCCAATATCAAGGCGCTGGGCTTTACGCCAGCCGGGGCATTTGGCTCGTGCCGCTACAAACTGAAGTCGCTGGAGCAGAATCGCCGCGAGTACGAACGCCTGATCGAGGTATTCAAGGCGCACGACATCGGGTATTTTTTCTACAATGGCGGCGGCGACTCGGCCGACACCTGCCTGAAGATTTCCCAGTTGTCCGAAGCAATGGGCTACCCCTTGACGGCGGTGCATGTGCCCAAGACGGTGGACAACGACTTGCCGGTCACCGATTGCTCGCCCGGCTTCGGTTCGGTGGCGAAATACGTGGCGGTGTCGATGCGTGAGGCGGGACTGGATGTCGCGTCGATGGCAAAAACCTCGACCAAGGTATTCGTCCTCGAAGTGATGGGACGGCATGCGGGCTGGATCACGGCTGCCTGCGGCCTGGCCGCGGAAAGGCAGGGTGATGCGCCACAGGTGCTGCTGTTCCCGGAAATCGCCTTCGATGCGCAGAAATTCCTGGTGAAAGTCGATGAGTCGGTGCGCCGGCACGGCTATTGCGCCATTGGCGTGTCGGAAGGCCTGCACAATGCGGACGGAAAATTCGTCTCGGAATCGGGTCTGGTCGACGCGTTTGGCCACGCCCAGCTTGGCGGCGTGGCGCCCGTCATCGCCGACCTCGTCCGGAAAGAGCTGAAACTCAAATACCATTGGGCCGTCGCCGATTATCTGCAGCGCGCCGCCCGCCATATCGCCTCGAAAACCGATGTTGAACAGAGTTATGCCCTGGGCAAGGCAGCGGTCGAGTATGCGGTCAAGGGGATGAATGGCGTGATGCCTGCGGTGAAACGACTGTCGTCGAAGCCGTACAAATGGGAAATCATTCCCGCCCAGTTGACCGACGTGGCCAACCGCGAAAAGAAGATGCCGCGCGATTTCATCACGCCGGACGGTTTTCACATTACGCAGAAATGCCGCAATTACCTGCAGCCATTGATCGCCGGCGAGGCCTACCCGCCCTATGAGGATGGATTGCCGCGCTATGTGACGCTGAAAAATCCGGCGGTCAGGAAGCGGCTGAAGGCGTTTTCACTCTAAGGACCTTCCAGAGAACCTGTCATCCCCGCGAAGGCGGGGATCCAAGTTGCGTACAAAAATGGATCCCCGCCTTCGCGGGGATGACAAGTACCAGAGGCATTATAGATGGCAAACACAAGCGCTGGCGCGGTTCTCCGGCCATAAATGCTTGCGAAGCCGCGCCAGTGCTTGTGTTTGTTATTTCGGCACGGCAAATATCGTTCCCGCCACGCGGCCCCGGGCTTGCAAGGCACTCGATTGCGCGACCGTAAACTGTTAAAATTGTGCGTTTTTTCACAGCTTTAGCTTCAATAAGACGGTCGCACCTCAAGCAATCGCGGCAAATCGCAACAATCTCACTGGGAGTGAATCAATGGACAACGGACTAATCTTCGCCCTGGCCTGCGCGCTGCTCGCGCTGGCATATGGCGCCTGGCAGACCAAATGGATCCTGTCGCAACCCGACGGCAATGACCGCATGCGCGAAATCGCCGCGGCTATTCAGGCCGGCGCACAGGCGTATCTCAATCGCCAGTACACCACCATCGGCATGGTCGGCGCCGTGCTGTTCGTGGTGATCGGCTTCTTGCTCGGCTGGACAACCGCAGGCGGCTTTGCCATCGGCGCGATTGCTTCCGGCCTGGCGGGCTACATCGGCATGAATGTCTCGGTGCGCGCCAACGTGCGCACGGCGGAAGCGGCTCGCAACGGCGTCAACGCGGCACTTAACATCGCTTTCAAGGGCGGTGCCATTACCGGCATGCTGGTGGTTGGTCTTGGCCTGATGTCGGTGGTCGGCTTTTACTACTACCTGGTTGGCAGCGGCGTGCATGGCGCCAAACTGGGCGACCTCATCAAGCCGATGATCGGCCTCGCCTTCGGCTCCTCGCTGATCTCGATTTTCGCGCGTCTCGGTGGCGGTATCTTCACCAAGGGTGCGGACGTCGGCGCCGACCTGGTCGGTAAAGTCGAAGCCGGCATTCCCGAAGATGATCCGCGTAACCCCGCCGTGATCGCGGATAACGTCGGCGACAACGTCGGCGACTGCGCCGGCATGGCGGCCGACCTGTTTGAAACCTATGCGGTGACCATTATCGCGACCATGGTGCTGGGCGCGTTGCTGATTCCCGGCACTTATGCCGTCAACGCGGTGGTGTATCCGCTGGTACTCGGCGGCTTCGCGATCATCGCTTCCATCATCATCGGCACCTGGTTCGTCAAAACTTCCGACGACAAGCACATCATGTGGGCCCTGTACAAGGGCCTCATTGTTGCGGGTGTGATTGCGCTTGCCGCGTTCTACCCGATCACCAAATGGGTCATGGGTGACGTGGTTGCGCAGAGCCCGCTTTACAGCGTCACCAACCTGTGGCTGTGTTCGGTCGTGGGCCTGGGCCTCACGGCCTTCCTGGTGTATGTGACCGAGTACTACACGGGGACGCAATTCAAGCCGGTGCAGCACGTCGCCGAAGCATCCACCAAAGGCCACGCCACCAACATCATTGCGGGCATCGGCGTGTCGATGCGTTCCACCGCCTGGCCGGTACTGGCGGTGTGTGTGGCCATCTATGCGTCCTACACGTTCTCCGGCTTGTACGGGATTGCCATTGCCGCCACCTCAATGCTTTCCATGGCTGGCATCATCGTCGCATTGGACGCCTATGGCCCGATCACCGACAACGCCGGCGGTATCGCCGAGATGTCGGCCATGCCAAAAGAAGTGCGCAACGTGACCGATCCGCTGGACGCCGTCGGTAACACCACCAAGGCCGTGACCAAAGGCTACGCCATCGGCTCGGCCGGTCTGGCCGCATTGGTGTTGTTCGCGGACTTCACCCACAAGCTGGAAGAAACCGGTCGCCACCTGACCTTTGACCTGTCCGATCCCGCCGTCATCATCGGCCTGTTCGCCGGCGGCATGATCCCCTATCTGTTCGGCGCGATGGCGATGGAAGCCGTCGGTCGCTGCGCAGGCGCGGTGGTCGAAGAAGTCAGGCGCCAGTTCCGCGAAATCAAAGGCATCATGGAAGGCACCGCAAAGCCGGATTATTCCCGGGCGGTCGATCTGCTGACCAAGGGCGCGATCAAGGAAATGATCATTCCCTCGCTGCTGCCGGTGCTGGCGCCAATCGTCATTGTCGTCGTCGTCGGCGGCGCCATGGGCCTCGACAATGGCATCAAGGCGCTGGGCGGCATGCTGATGGGCACCATCATCACCGGACTGTTCGTCGCCATCTCGATGTGCACCGGTGGCGGCGCGTGGGACAACGCCAAGAAGTACATCGAAGAGGGCAATCACGGAGGCAAGGGTAGCGATGCTCACAAGGCGGCCGTGACGGGAGACACCGTCGGTGATCCTTACAAGGACACGGCCGGACCCGCGATCAACCCGCTGATCAAGATCATCAATATCGTTGCGCTGCTGATCGTGCCGTTGTTCGGCACGGCGGCCGATCATGCGCCGAAGGCCGTCGCGCCGGCGAAGGTCGAGCAGAAGGCGGCGGCGCCAGTGGCAATGCCGGTCGTTCCGATGGCGGCGCCCGCGGCAGTGGCGCCGGCAGCAGCAGTGGCAACACCTGCTGGCGTACCGCCGGCCGCGTCCGCGCCAGTTGCGGCAAAGCCGGTGGAAGGCAAGCCGGCAGACGCCAAACCGGTGGACGCCAAGCCAGCCGAGGCACCGAAGAAATAACGCAGGAACAGTTCAACGAAAAAGCCGGGCAAATGCCCGGCTTTTTCTTTTGGAAAACAACCGGCGTCAAAACGGCAAAACATGAAAATCAAGGTGTCTTTGCGTGTGGAGAATCTACGGTGCGCGAGGACGGCGTGATAACATTAACGCCTGATTTACAGACTGGGCAATTGGTTTCCACGACGCTTTTTTACCGGCGCAATGCCGGTCGTGGACTGGCAGTAATCAAACTTTCAACCAGGGGGAAATATGTCGATCGTCAAATCAGGAATCATGGTTCTGGGAATTTCGCTTGCCGTGGTGCTCGGCGCTTGCGCCACGAAGCCGATTCATAATGTCAACGATGCGCCGATCGCAACCGGTAAAACGTTGCAGGTCAGCCAGGTTCGACAGGCGATTGTCACCGCCGGCAGTGCGCTGGGCTGGAAAATCGTCGATGTGAAGCCCGGCCTGCTTGAGGGCACGCTGCGCCTTCGCTCGGGACTACGCATAATCGGTAAGTAAAGATCGAGCAGCGTGCTCTTTGCCGCCTCCGATGAAAGACCAATGATCACACGATCCGGCCGCATAAAATCTTCAATCGCAGCGCCTTCACGCAAAAATTCGGGGTTACTCACTACTTCATAAAATAAA
>JANNGY010000148.1:0-10433 GCA_031404095.1 Betaproteobacteria bacterium
GCGTGGCGTCCATTTTGCGGCCCGTGTGCCGCATGCCGCACTTCCGGCGCATATAAGTGCCGTGCGGCGCGAAGGCTTTGAATCCTATGCGGTGCGCCCGGACGGCGCGCGAGAGGAATACTATCCCGTGGTCTGGCCGGAACCGCTCGATGAGCGCAACCGGCGCGTCATGGGATTCGACATGTTTTCCGAACCGGTGCGGCGGGCCGCGATGACAGCCGCGCGCGATACCGGCAAACCGACGGTATCCGGCAAGATCACCCAGGCCGGGGACACGAAGGACCCGGTTCCCGGCTTCATCTACTATTTTCCGATCTATGCCAATGGCCAATCCATCGCCAGCGTCGAAGATCGCCGTCGCGCTATCGTCGGCTTCATTTTCTGCCCGTTCCGCATGCGTGACCTCATGGAAGGCTTGCACGGGCAGGAAGGAGAGATTCTGGCGCTCGAGATTTACGACGGTATCCGTCCCTCCGAGGCGGGCCTGATGTTCGACGACGACAACGTCAGGCGCGCGCTACGCGAACAAGACAGGCCGACGCCTTCGATGGTCCGTGAAATGCGATTCGGGGAGCACTCCTGGGTGGCGTATTTTGAGGCGACGCCGTCGTTCATGTCTTCGATCGATCGCAACACGCCCCGCTGGTTTCTTCTGGCCGGCCTGGTGATGAGTGTCGTCGTTACCGCGCTGATCTGGCGTCTGCTGACGTCGGAGGCGATCGCATTGACGGCGTCCCTGCACGATGGCCTGACCGGCCTCTATAACCGGCGCTACCTGGAAGCAAGCCTGAAACGGGAAGAAGAGCGTGCCCGGCGCAACCAGACCGCGGTTGCGATCGTGCAACTGGACCTGGATCTTTTCAAAAGGCTCAATGACAACTACGGTCATGCGGCCGGCGATGAAGTCCTGCGCTGCGTGGGTGAAGTTCTGCGCGCGGCGACGCGCGGCGAAGACATTATCTGCCGCTATGGCGGCGAGGAATTCACGGTGATACTTCCGGGCGCGTCGCTCGCCAACGCCGAGGCGCGCGCGATCACGATCAGCAAACACATCGCGAAACTCAACATCCAGTTTGCCGGGCGAGTATTGCCGGGCATCACCATTTCAGGTGGCGTCGCGGTTTTTCCGGATGACGGCGATACGCTGCAGGCCGTCCTGCAGCGGGCCGATCATGCCCTGTTGCGCGCCAAGCGCGAAGGCCGCGCACGCATCCTGATCGCACGCCCCGACGATCCGACGACAGTCCAGTCCGCGCTGGGCGCAACTGTCGGGAGCTGATTTCAATACTCCGTCCATTCGCCGTCTTCCGTGTTGCCGGCCGGCAATTTGACGGTCGCGGCAAGCGATTGCGCGCGCTGTGGCGAATTCGGCGCCGCCGGCGTGGTGGTCAATGCGGCATGCCGCCGGGCGCGCACCGAATCCTCGCGGAGTTTTTGGTCGTCCAGCTTGAATCGGGATACCAGGGCGGATAGCGCCTCAGCCTGCTCGCGCATGGATTCGGCGGCGGCAGCGGCCTGTTCGACCAGTGCGGCATTCTGCTGGGTCACGTCCTCCATCTGCATCACGGCGCGATTCACCTGCTCGATGCCGCTCGCCTGTTCGCTGGAGGCGCCGGCAATCTCATTCATGATCTCCGAGGCCTGCTGGATGCCGACAATGATGTTCTGCATCGCATGTCCGGCCTCGGCTACCAGCGTCGCGCCTTCGTCTACCTGATCAACGGCGGCGCCGATCAACGCCTTGATCTCCTTGGCCGACGCTGCGCTGCGCTGCGCCAAGGCGCGCACTTCGGCCGCGACCACGGCAAAGCCGCGCCCCTGTTCCCCGGCGCGCGCTGCTTCGACGGCCGCATTGAGCGCAAGAATGTTGGTCTGGAAAGCAATCGAATCGATAGTGGAAACGATGTCGGCGATCTTGCGCGAACTGGCATTGGCGGCGGAGATCTTGGCGACCGCCTGCGCGGCGACCTTGCCACCTTTCTGGGCGGCGTCAGAAGCGGACAACGCAAGGCCGCTGGCGAGCTTGGTGTTTTCCGCATTCTGTTTTACGGAGGAAGTGAATTCCTCCATGCTCGAGGCAGTCTCTTCCAGGGTGGAGGCCTGCTGCTCGGTGCGCGCGGAAAGGTCGGTGTTGCCGGCACTGATCTGGCGCGCCGCGGTGGCGATTTCTCCGGCATTGATGGCCACGTGCGCGATCAAGTCGTGCAACTGCCCGACGAAACCGTTCATCGACGTCGACAGCTTGCCGAATTCGCCGCGCATGGCCGGCAATCTGCGGGTCAGGTCTGCCTCGCCGGCCCGCAAATCCTCGGTCGCCCTGACCACCTGTTCGATTGGCCGGGAAATGTGCAGAAACAGCCACCAGGCGACGGCTCCCAGGATCGCCAGGCCGATTAACACCGCCGCCGATACCAGCGCCACGGCAGTGACGACGCCCGACTTCGCGCCGGCCTCATAGGTCAGATTTGCCGCCTCGATGGCACGCCCCAGTTCGTCGAGCCTGCTGGTCACTTCGCCGTACCGGTTGTCGTAGGCGCTCATTTTTCCCATCACCGTGGTGACATCCTTGGTGGTCAGCGCAATCAGTTCTTCGGATTCCCTGGCAAAGGACAGCACCGGTTCACGCGCAACATCAACTGCGGTCTTTAGGTCTCGCGACATCGTCGATTTGTCGATTTCCGCGATGGCGGTTTTGAGCGACAACGAATGGGCAGCGTGCTGCTTGCGAATCCGTTCGAGCCAGTCGAGATCACTGCGCTCGTAGGCGACGATATAGGCCAGCACATCGGACCGCACCGCTTCCTGCATCTGCAGCACCTTGCTGCTGTTGCGCAGCAAAGTCGTGTTGGCGGCTGCGTCGGCAAGCGTGGTGCCGAACGAACCGATGGTGGTGTACGAAATCAGGCCAACGATCGAAAATAGCAGCCCGACGATGATGGAAAAAAGGAAGAGGGCATTCTTGATCGAAATATTTTTAAGGTTCATTTTTGGGGTGACCAAGTAGTTGGACATTAGCGATCGTCGTTCGATTTCGCGATTATCTTACACTGCGCGGATTCGTGCCTGCCAGGGCAAGAAAGCGGTTTGTGTATAAAATGCGCCACCGTGTGCCTGCTTTTTCCTTCCGCTTCCACCAGGAGCCCGAATGAGCGATTCGTTTTATCAGCATCTTGACGCGACGCTGCGGCAAATCCGCAGCGACGGCTTTTACAAGCGGGAAAGACAGATTGCGACAGCGCAGAATTCGACGATTACGCTGGATTCGGGCGCAGACGTCATCAATTTCTGTGCCAACAATTACCTGGGCCTGGCCGATGACACGCGCCTCGTTGCCGCAGCCAAACGGGGGCTTGACCAATTCGGCTTCGGTATGGCATCGGTCCGATTCATCTGCGGCACTCAGACTGCACACCGCGCGCTGGAATCCGGCCTGGCTGCATTTCTCGGCACCGAGGATTCCATTCTGTACTCGTCCTGTTTCGATGCCAACGGCGGATTGTTCGAGACGCTGCTCGGCGAGGAAGACGCCATCATCAGCGATGAGCTCAATCACGCCAGCATTATTGACGGCATCCGGCTTTGCAAGGCCGGGCGCTACCGCTACCGGAACAACGACATGGCCGACCTTGAGGCCCAACTGCAGGCGGCCGATGCGGCCGGCGCGCGATTCAAGCTGATCGCGACCGACGGCGTGTTCTCGATGGACGGCATTATCGCCAACCTGCCGGGCATTTGCGAACTTGCGGACAAGTACGACGCGCGCGTCATGGTTGACGATTCGCACGCCGTCGGCTTCATTGGTGATGGGGGCAGGGGAACGCCTGAGTTTTGCGGCGTCGCGGATCGAATCGATATTTACAGCGGCACGCTGGGCAAGGCGCTGGGAGGCGCCTCCGGCGGATACATCGCGGGCCGGCGCCCGGCCATCGACTTGCTGCGCCAGCGATCACGGCCGTATCTGTTTTCCAATTCGCTGGCGCCGTCGATTGTGGCGGCATCGCTCGCGGTGCTGACGTTGCTGCGGACCGCGGAGGGCGCGGAACTGCGCGCGCGCGTCCGGGCCAATGGCGAGCACTTCCGCCGCGAAATGTCCCGGCTGGGTTTCAATCTGGTCCCCGGTCAGCATCCCATCGTGCCGGTCATGCTGGGTGATGCGCAACTCGCGAGCCAGATGGCCGACGCGCTTCTGGAAGAGGGGATCTACGTCATCGGATTCAGTTTTCCGGTGGTGCCGAAGGGCAAGGCGCGCATCCGCACGCAGATGTCCGCCGCACACACGCCGGCGCAAATCGATCGGGCGGTGGCGGCGTTCGCGAAGGTGGGCAAAAACCTTGGGGCGATCAAATGAAAGAAAAGTAAAAGTCCTGAACCACAGAGAACACAGAGGAAACCCGGTCGCGTCCTCTCTTTGTTCTCTGTGTCCTCTGTGGTTCGGGATTTTCCGTACTTGAAACTGGAAATAGCCACTAACTCTACGACACTGCCATGAGAGCACTTGCCAAACTCGAACGCGCCCCCGGGCTTACGCTGACCAAGGTGAAAAAACCGGTGGTCGGCCACAACGACGTGATGATCCGCATCCGCAAAACCGCTATCTGCGGCACCGATATTCACATCTGGAAATGGGATGAGTGGGCGCAGAAGACCATTCCCGTGCCGATGCATGTCGGCCATGAATATGTGGGCGAAATTGTCGAGATGGGACAAGAAGTGCGCGGCTTCGAAGTTGGCGACCGGGTCTCCGGGGAAGGGCACATTACCTGCGGGCACTGCCGCAACTGCCGCGCCGGGCGTCGGCACCTGTGCCGGAATACCACCGGCGTGGGTGTCAATCGCGAGGGATGCTTCGCCGATTACCTGGTGATTCCTGCGTTCAACGCCTTCAAGATTCCCGAGAGTATCAGCGATGATCTCGCGGCGATTTTCGATCCCTATGGCAACGCAACCCATACCGCGCTGTCGTTCAACCTGGTCGGCGAGGACGTGCTGATTACCGGTGCCGGGCCAATCGGCATCATGGCCGCAGCGATCGCGCGCCATGTCGGCGCGCGTCATGTGGTCATCACCGATGTGAATGACTACCGCCTCGGGCTGGCAATGAAGATGGGCGCAACGCGCGCTGTCAACGTGGCCAAGGCCTCACTGCAGGAGGTGATGGCCGAACTGGGCATGGTCGAGGGTTTCGACGTCGGCATGGAAATGTCCGGGGTGCCGTCTGCCTTTCAGAGCTTGCTTGAAAACATGAACCACGGCGGCAAGGTTGCGCTGCTTGGCATACCGCCGTCGAATACCATCATCGACTGGAACCAGGTGATCTTCAAGGGGCTTGAAATCAAGGGCGTCTATGGCCGCGAAATGTTTGAAACCTGGTACAAGATGGTGGCGATGCTGCAAAGCGGGCTCGACCTGTCGCCAATACTCACGCACCAGTTTGCGGTTGAGGATTACGAAAAGGGCTTTGCCGCCATGTTGTCGGGGCAATCAGGCAAGGTCATTCTCAACTGGGCATGATTGAAATAGTGACGCAGATTCGCTGGTTTCATACGGTATCAAGTTGGCAGCCGTTGTACCAAGCGGGTAAGATGGGAGAAAATCAAAAATGTGTGGGGAACGCATCATGAATATCCGTTCGTTGTTGTTGGCGTGCGCTGTGCCGACAATCATTGTCTTGCATCCTTCCCTGGCGCAAACGCCGGCGGCGCCACCTGCCGCCGCGGCGGCTCCCGCCGCCCCCACTACCACGGCTACGCCGGCTGCCGCTGCGCCTTCTGGCAATGCCGCACCGGCTTCTGCCACACCGGCCACCCCGCCGGCAATTGTCTACAAGGAAGGGGTCATCAAGGTTGGCAACGACATGAAGCAGACGCTGGGGACATTGATCGATGTCGACAAAGGCGACAATGGCTGCTACCTGACTTTGAAGAACGAGAAAGGGGTGGAATTCATCGAGGTCGGCAAGTTTGAATTGTGCAGCCAGAAGCCGTCGCTGAAAGGCAAGCGGGTGGCGCTGGCGTTCAGTTATGAAGCCATCCAGGCAGCGTTGTGCTATGGCGATCCGAAGTGCAAGAGGACCGAAACCGTACCGCTGGTGGTCGGTATCAAAGAGGTTGAGTAGACCGGAAAATTGTCTGGCTGCAGACGCCGCCAATCGGTGTGCATCATGTGCCTGCATCCCTGAAAGCCGCATGCAAGACGAATCGATAACCGACGCGAGTGTCATTGCCGCAACGACGGCATGGGTCGAACGCGCCGTCATTGGCCTCAACCTCTGTCCGTTCGCCAAGGCGGTGCATGTCAAGCAGCAGATCCGCTACGTGGTGTGCCGTGCCGGGACGCCCGAGGACCTGCTCGCCAGCCTGATGGCCGAATTGCGCTTTCTTGCCGATTGCGTCCCGGACGCCACCGACACGACACTGCTCATCCATCCATTTGTTTTTGACGATTTTCTCGACTACAACGATTTTCTGGATGTGGCCGACGCGGCGCTCATGGAACTGGAACTGGAAGGCGAACTGCAGATAGCCAGTTTCCACCCGCGGTACCAGTTTGCCGGAACCGATGCCGATGACATCACCAATTACACCAATCGCGCGCCTTACCCGACGCTACACCTGTTGCGCGAGGCGAGCGTGGCACGCGCGGTCGTGGCGTTTCCCGAGGCGGGCGACATTTACGGAAAGAACATTGAGACCTTGCGGGAATTGGGCAAGGCCGGTTGGGATAAACTGGAACTCTGACGGCTGCGGCCGCCGGTTTGAACTGTTTGCCGGGAATCGTGTCAAGATTTACTGAAGCGGTAGATTGAATTTCTTTTTGGTCATGTGTGCCAGTTCGGTGTCAGGATTAAAATTGCCACCCGGAGGTTTGCTGCCGGACAAGCGGCCAGAAACTCATTTTGGAGGATTGCATGCTTGTGCCATTTCGTTACAACCCGTTGATTTCCGCAAGTTTTCTGGTGTTGGCGCTCGCTACGGCGGTACCGGCACACTCTGCCGCGCCGGCAGAGTGCCCGCAGCCGAGATTTACCGGCAAGGCGCCGGATGAGTACCTCGCAAAGGTCAATCCCATTACAGCGGCAAACGCCAATGTGGCGGCGGCGGAAGCAACTTTCCGGGGCGAGGCTGGCCCGATCAATTGCGCGATTTGTCACGGTAAGAAAGGCGACGGCCGGGGTACCTTGTCGAGCCAGTACGATCCACCGCCGCGCAATTTCGCCTGTGCCAAGACGATTAACGGCGTGCCGGACGGGCAACTCTTCTGGATCATTCGTTTTGGCTCGCCAGGAGCGGCGATGCCACCGCATGCGTCAATGACGGACGATCAGGTTTGGCAGATGGTGCACTATCTTCGCCAATTGGCGAAATGACCGACCGGTCTCGCCGGCCGCAACACGCAGATTGACGCCCGGCGAAAGCTGGCCGGCGATTTTCTGGTCAGCGCCCGTATCTTGCCGCGGCGTCGCGCCTGGCCCGGGCGGCCTGCTCTTCGTATTCCCGGTCCTGGAGATAGCGCTTTTGGCGCTCAACTTCCTGGCGGGCTTTGGTCAGGTTGCGGTCGTCCTCATGTCGCTGCCGGCGGTCGTCATAGTCGCGGCGCCATTGGTCCTGCACCATCTGGTAGCTCTGATAAGCCGCCTGTTGCGGTGATACATATCGTTCATCCGCCACAAATTGCTTGTTCTGCACCTCCGACTGGCGGATGGCATTGGCTTCCAGCCGTTGCGCGTCCTCGGCGCTTTTTTGCGCGCGGATTTCTTCCACCAGTTGCTGGCGCTCGCGTTCGCGGCGTTCCTCGGATTCCTTCGCCCGTTTCACGTCGGCCTGCTCGGTGGCGATGCGCTCACGCTCAAATTGCTGGCGCGCCTTTTCGCGGGCGTCCTGCCAGTAGAAAGTCGCCGACACTATTGCGATTGCACAAACGGTAAGCCAGGCGACGGGTGAACGGACAAACTTGTGAATCGAGAATTCGGGCATGGCGGTAATTGGACTGTCATTTCGGCAAAGAGATCGGTGAAGTATAGCTTCCGGGAACCGAATCAGGAATGTCAACAATCGATTCGGGGGGCACGGTTTCGGCCATTCGTGGGTGCCCCGGCACTTTTCGACGGCGGGGTGCTGCGTGTCGGCGTCAGTCCCAGGGCGCCGGGTGCAAGGTCACTCGCGTAAAATGTAACTATTGAGCGGGGGAAGGGTCGTAGGATCAGCGTCAGTGAAACGATTGGCGTGCCGGGACCGACCATTGCACGCGGTTGTCGAATATCGTTTCCAGGCATTGCCGCGTGAAAACATCGCGGCAATGCCGCTACACCTGAGACTGGCGAACGCTAGCCGGACATGACATTGAATCCATGCATGACATAGTTATTTCCAGCGCGCCGATTCCCATTTTGTGGAAGACCTCTGATATTGAGGAAAAGCGCGCCCGCTCGATGCGGCGACTCTATATCGGCGTGGGGGTGTCACTGCTTTGTCACGTGCTGCTGTTTGTATTCGTGCCGCGGCCACTGCAAACCGGAAATCCACCCAATGAAATGGCTGCCAGGAATTCCGGGCCGATGGTGGTGCGCCTGACGCCGCCATCCGTCTCGACCGATGCCGCCCCCGCCGCGCAGGAGTCGCCCCCGGCGCCACGCAGGCTGCCGCCTGCTGCCGCGACTATGATGGCGGTGCCCAGGACGGCCCCGCAAAATCCGGTCGTCCCGCTGCAACCTCCGGTGCCGCCCGTGCCCGTGCCGACCGATCCCGCCGCGCCGCCCAGCATGCTGGCCATGGTCGAAGCGGCGCGCGCGCGGCGGCGCGCGGCGGCGGAGTCCCTGCATGAACAGAGTGGAAGCCAGCCATCCGCGCAGAGCCCTTCCAGCGGTGATGCGGCGACCGACAGCCTGACTCGCAACTTGCAGTCTCTTACCGGCCGTGGCGGCACCAGTGGCGTCTTCCAGATCCTGCATAAAGGGCATCGGTCAGGCCAATTTGCCTTTCGTGGCTGGACCACGGGGGCTCGCGGCAACTGGAAGGAGGTCATCGACGTTGATGCCGGCCCGCAGGGCGATATCGAACTCGCGATGGTGCGCAAGATGATCGAACTGATCCGCCAGCATTACCAGGGCAATTTCAACTGGGAGTCGTACCGGCTGGGGCGGGTCATCGTATTGTCGGCGCGGGTGGAAGACACGGCCGGGCTGGAAGCGTTTCTGGTTCACGAATTTTTCGGTTATGGGCGTTAGCCTGCATATTTCATGAGTCGGCCCTTTTTCGTGGCGATCTTCACTCTTGGCGACAGTCATCTTGGTGAATTCCAATTTGTACTTCGTACGGCATCGGGCCTTCGCGTTCGAGAGCGGGCCACCATGAAATATGCAGGCTAGCGTCCATGTCCACACCGGTCCTGCCACTTAGACATTTCCTGCTGGCTTTATCGGTCGTGGCGATCTGGGGCACGAATTTCGTCGTCATCAAGCTCGCGTTCGCGCACCTGCCGCCGTTGCTGTTTGGCGCCCTGCGTTTCACGTTTGCGGCGTTGCCGATCGTGTTTTTCCTGCCGAGGCCGGCGGCATCCTGGCGTAATCTGGCGGCCT
This sequence comes from Betaproteobacteria bacterium, assembly GCA_031404095.1. Taxonomy (GTDB): domain Bacteria; phylum Pseudomonadota; class Gammaproteobacteria; order Burkholderiales; family Usitatibacteraceae; genus UKL13-2. The sequence goes on from JANNGY010000148.1 coordinate 9,575, forward strand.
ATGGGCTGCTGATCGGCGTCGGCCAGTTCGGCCTCATGTACCTTGCCATGGACGGCCACATCTCGCCGGGGCTGGCCTCCCTGGTGATCCAGACGCAGGTGTTCTTCACGATTTTCCTGTCGATGCACATGTCGCATGAACGCGTGAAGCCGTTGCAATGGGCCGCGCTGGCGATGGCGACAATCGGCATCGGTATCATCGCCATGCACACCGACGGGTCGACCACCCTTGCCGGTCTGGGTCTCATCCTGCTGGCGGCCGGCAGTTGGTCAGCCGGCAACATGGTTGGCAAACAGGCCGGCAGGGTAAACATGGTTTCCTATGTGGTCTGGTCCAGCCTGTTCGCCGCGCCGCCCCTGTTCTTGCTCTCGCTGCTGTTCGAAGGCTGGCCCGCCATTTCCACGGGTTTGCGGGAAGCTGATGCCGGCACCTGGGCGGCGGTGCTGTGGCAATCCGTCGGCAATTCGTTATTTGGTTACGCGATATGGGGCTGGCTGCTGGCCCGCTATCCGGCGGCGACAGTGACGCCGATGGCCTTGCTGGTGCCCGTGTTCGGCATGGCGGCGTCGAGCTGGTGGCTGGGGGAATCGATGCCGGCGTGGAAGCTTGTCGCGATGGCGCTGGTGATGGGAGGGTTGGCGATGAATCTGCTGCGGAAGGCGGGGTGAGGCGTGATTTGACAGCGCGCGCGCCTATGCCCTAAATCTTGGCGGCTGGCTAATCACCTGCAACTGTCCGCTGACAAGCGAGTACTGGTGTAATTTCCTACCGGCTGTCAGTAGTGTCCCAACGTTTTTCAGAGGAGAACGCCTTGAAATGGCGATTGTTGAGGATGTGTTTCACTCGGGGCGGGTTCAAG
>JANNGY010000149.1:0-23637 GCA_031404095.1 Betaproteobacteria bacterium
GCCTCAGACGACGACGCGGAACCGCCCATGCTCCTCAGCGCGTGCATCAGTGGAAGCATATAGCGTGTGAACTGTGGTCCCTTTGCCATGATCTATCCTGTTGTTGCTAAATAGAAGTGTGCACCTTAAAAGGTGTACTTAAATGTGGATAAGTAGCCGCACAGCATACAGGCGTCATCATTTGCAGCCTTCAAAATCAACGCTTTAAACTAAAGCAACAAATTGCTTTGACCCAAAACCCACACGTGTTTGCGTACCCACCGTTGGCGCGCCCCGCAATCCTCATCTTCCCTGGTTCGCCGCCACCGTGCTGCCGACCAGCCCCTTCACCGCCGCCGTCACCTCCCGCGTGACCAGCTGATTGATCAGCCGGACCTTCTCAGCCGTCGTCAACGCCTTCCACGGTTCGCCAATGTCTTGCTCAGCCCGGCCGGAACCTGCCATGTAATTAGCCGTCACTTTCTTGCTGCCCAGGACGCTGCATGACGGAAAGTCCACCAGCGTGACCTCGATGTAGGCGAATGGCGCAATGAATCCAACGCCGCTCTGGCTTACAGCGCCGGTCTTTTCGTCGCGGCTGTACGTGCGCCACGTGCCATCGAGGTAAAAGCCGAGACCTTCCAGCTTGCCGGCGCCATCAAAGAAACCATCTGAGAATTTGAATGAGGCATCGTCGCGGCGTTTGCCGATCAGCACCAGCTTGGTGGCGCCCTGCCCGCGTAGCGCATCCTTGATCGCTTCTGGCATTGCCATCGTGTCGCCATTGATGCCGAAAAGAACGGCCTGCTTGTCGAAAAGCACCTGGCTGCGTGTTCGCAGCGCGGAAACTTCGGCCTTCGGGTTGGCCTCACGAATTGCGGATTCGGCGGCCGCCACCGCCGCATCATCGAATACCGGCTCGGCAATCGAGAGCGGCTGGTGACGATTGGCATCCACGCGGGTGCCGGTCTGCAACTGGCGTACGACGATATCAAGGCGATCGCCAATCAAGGAGAGCACCGCATAGACCGGGGTGGGCGCAGGCGTGACAGCCTGGGCTGAAGCGTTTTCCACAATGCCACCCGCCAATCCGCTAATGAGAACCAGCCACGTCATCCAATGCCGCATGCAATTTCTCCCTGGTTTTTTTGTATGCGGGCTATTGTGTCGCAATTCCGGGTGGTTGCCACCTACCCGTACGGGTGGGAATTGAGCGGTTGTTCCGGTTCTTTGCCGGTGCGCCCCAAATCTGGGTCAGGGAATATGCGGCTTCATTTCGCCGGACCTTCGCGCCGAGCGCTGCGAGCCCGAAGCCACGCACCCAGCACCGGTGCGGCCAGCAGGATCAGCATGCCTATGCCCATCAGTCCGCCTCGCGAAAGGTCGTATTCCCGCAGGATGCGCTCGGCGGTAAACCCCTGCGCCACACCAAGACCGGCCTCAAACGCAAACATCAGCACCATCCACACAGCGCCAGCGCACCATTGTCTCGTGCGGGTGCCGGCGTTCAGCCACGGCGCGGTCCACCAAGCGATGAGCAGGATGATGATGCAGGCGGTCAGGAACCCCCATTGGCGCGCCGGCAAATCGCCGATGACGGGAACGAGGAACAGCACCCGCAGCGTGCCATGAATCGATTCGGCCAGCGCGATCAGCAGCCAGACCGCGATGACGCGGATCCAGAAGTGTTTACGCAAGTGTCGGCAGGATCTCGCCAAGCACCGAGACGATCTGGCCGATCTGCTTCTCGTCGATGATGAACGCTGGCGACAGCACGAGATTGTCGGCGGCGCTGCGAATCAGCACCCCTTTTTCGTACGCCGCCAGAAAGGCATCGAACGCGCGCGCGCCAACGGCACCCGGGCGCGACTCGAGTTCGATCGCGGCCACCAGGCCGAAGCTGCGGATATCGATGACGTGCTTTGCGCCTTTCAGCGAATGCACCGCGTTTGAAAGCACTGCCGCCATCTTGTTGGCGCGCTCGAACAATGCCTCGTCCTTGTATAGCTGAAGCGTGGCAATGCCGGCCGCGCAGGCCAGCGGATGCGCCGAATAGGTGTAGCCGTGAAACAGTTCGACCGCACCCGGCGGGCCGGTCATGAAGGCATCGTGAATCTCGCCGGAGCAAATTACGCCGCCCATCGGCACCGAGCCGGAGGTGACGCCCTTGGCGAAAGTGATCATGTCCGGCTCAACGCCGAACACGCCGGACGCAAACGAGCCGCCCAGGCGGCCAAAAGCGGTGATGACTTCATCAAAGATCAGCAGGATGCCGTGCTTCTTCGTGATTTCTCGCAAGCGCTGCAGGTAGCCCTTGGGCGGGAATAGCACACCAGTCGAGCCCGCCATCGGCTCGACGATCACGGCCGCAATGGTCGAGGCATCGTGTAGCGCCACCAGCCGCTCCAGTTCATCGGCCAGGTGCGCGCCCCATGCCGGCAGCCCCTGTGAGAACGCATTTTCTTTCAGGTTGTGGGTGTGCTGCAGGTGATCCACACCAGTCAGCAGGGTGCCGAACATCTTGCGGTTCGGCACCATGCCGCCGACCGAAATGCCGCCGAAGCCGACGCCGTGATAGCCGCGCTCGCGGCCAATCAGGCGGGTCCTTGAACCCTCTCCACGAACCCGCTGCCACGCGATGGCCATTTTCAGCGCGGTGTCCACCGCCTCCGAACCGGAATTGCAGAAGAACACGTTTTTCATGTTCTTCGGCGCAAGGTCGATGATGCGATTGGCCAGCTCAAAGCCGAGCGGATGGGCGAACTGGAACGAGGGACAATAATCCAGCGTCGCCGCCTGTTTCTGGATTGCTTCGACGATCGGCTTGCGATTATGCCCGGCGTTACAGCACCATAGTCCGGCAAAGCCATCGAGGATGGTCTTGCCGTCGTCAGTCTTGTAATACATGCCGTCGGCGCTCGCCAGGATGCGCGGCGCGGCCTTGAAATGACGGTTTGATGTGAAGGGCATCCAGAAGGCGCCCAATTGGTCAGGGTGCAGGTGAAGCTGGTCTGAGAGAATGGTCATGTTCTTATTCCTTCCCGCTGTGGATGCACAAGTTTAACAATACTGGCTGGGGAGCCGGAAGGCAGTGTTCATTGTGATTCCCGCAGCAGCGGGAATCCATTCTTCCAATCCATCTGACAACACTACCTGCGTGCAACACCCAACATTCAAAATGGATTCCCGCAGGCGCGGGAATGACAGCCGTGGATTTGTCATTTCGCGAACTTTCCAGAACTGCCTCACACCCCATGAACCGTGATTCTCACCCCGCCCCGCCACCGCCCATTTGACTTGCGACAAACCCGCCGGCGATCTTCGTTACTCGATAATCGACTCAATCCATCGCCGCTTTCGCCAGCGCCACGGCCTGATCCTCCGTGATCCCGGAATTTGCATGCAGTTCCAGCGCGCGTCCTTGCCGATCCTTGAACCAGACCGTGTCGTTACCGAACTTGTTGCGCCGTAAATGGCTCACCAGCATCCCATCGCGTTCAATGACCTTACCCTTGGCGTCGACTTCGATAAATTTCCGCCAGCTCTCCGCCGTCATGACGCTGCTGCCCAGCGTGAAATAGCGAACCTGCATCTTGGCGTGTTCCTGGCTGTCGCCGTACTTGCATACCTGAAACGTTTTTTCCATATCGGTTCGGCGTTCAAACGCCTTGCCGGCGATTGCCTTCACTTCATCGAGTGTGAGCTTGGCGCACAATGCCTCCACCGGCAACCTCGCCGTTTTCGACCCGCGCGCGACATCTTTCGCCACGCCGGATGCCGTGCCCTGCGCTTTCGCGGAAGACATCAAGGCGGCAAAAACCGCAAGGACAGTAAGTGCAATTCGCATGGCCAGGTTCCTTCAGGAAAAAATTCAATCGGCTAGACCGGCTTGGGATTCATACCAGATCGTACTTGGGGGAAATGAAACTGAATTGCCGTCGTCCCAGCGAAGGCTGGGACCCAGTCCTTCGTATATCTGACTAACAAACGGACTGGATCCCAGCCTTCGCTGGGATGACGGGAATTACTATCCTTAACCGAGCGACACAACGACGTGGCAGTATTCCCCTTAAAACCCGCCAAGCGCTCACGATTTCGGAAAAAAGTCGCGGGTCAGCGGTGAAGATTCGGCGGGACTTTGATTGGGCACCTTGGGCCGATCGGCTTTATCGCCCGTCGCCTCGTTGGTGGCCTGCAGCGAAACCGGACGGTTGATCAGTTTCTGCCAGTTCGTATCGCGCGTCCTTCTCACTGCCCGCCATTCGCTTGCGGATTTTTTGGCGGCGGCAAGCTGTTCCGGGCTCATGCTGGGTGTCAGTTGCGCCAGTCCCGCCTTGGCGAGCCCGATCGTTTGTGCCGTGACCGGAGACTCTGCAGAGGTCGCGGCAAGTTCCAGCCACTTATGTGCCACGACAATATCCTTGGTGACACCGCTGCCATCGCGGTACATCACACCCAGCGAAACCATCGCCCAGACCACACCCTGCTCCGCTGATTTCTCCATCAACACGGCCGCGCGTACCGCGTCGGCCGGCACGCCAACACCGCTGCCGAGCATGTTTGCCAGCTGAAATTGGGCGCCCGCATGTCCTTTCGCGGCGGCTTTTTCGTACCACGATGCGGCGTTTCGTGTATCCGTCGGCGCGCCCTGCCCGCCCAGGTAAATTCTTCCCAGCGCCGCCTGCGCGACCGGGTCACCGGCCTTTGCCAGCGGCACATAGGCGCGAAACGCCGCAAAGTACTCGCCCTTTTCATACATGGCTTCCGCCTCGGCGATATTTCCCCAGCAGGTCAGTGGCGCCAAAAACAGTACGGTGGCCGCGATCATGTTCGAGACGCGGTGCAAGTTGTTCAGAATCATTGTTCTCTCCAGATGCGCCATGTTGTTAGCGCGATTGACATTGAATTGCCCGGCCGCAGATCGATTGGCCACGGGACGCACCGGCATTTTACGCGGCATTGGACCTGTGCCCATGCCGCCAAGCGTGGGGCGCCGGCGAACATCTCAATGTGCTCGCCTGCCCGGCCTGCCGTAAACTGAGGGGGCGGAAACGAGGAGTGAACGCGCCGCGCGAAACAGGATTTGCCATGCCTGCTGGTCGCGCCCGGGCGAGGCGAGTCAAACCGCAGTGAAACAACAATCGAGCAGAGGTACCCAGGTGGATGATCGCCGTTACTACGGACTGGACGCCTTGCGTGGCGGCATGATGATGCTGGGCATCGTGCTGCACGGGGCGACCTTTTATCTTGCCGCACCGCCCGCCGCGATGCCGATCCCCACCGACCGAAACAACGCCTACGTGTTCGACCTGCTGTTCCACTTCATCCACAGCTTTCGCATGCCGACCTTTTTTGTGCTGGCCGGGTTTTTCACTTCGCTGCTGATCGAAAAGCGAGGTCTGTGGGGCACTTACAAGAATCGCGGCGCGCGTGTGCTGGCGCCGTTGATGGCCGGGGCGATCACCGTGTTGCCGCTGGCAGGCCTGTTCATGATGGATTTCATGCTCAGCGTGCGTTTCGGCGTGCATGATCTGCTGCCGGACCTTACGCTGATGAGAAAACTCGGCAAGGAGATGTATGACGCCGGCGTGCCGGTGGACCAGCCCTCACTCGCACATTTATGGTTCCTGTATTACCTGTGTTTCTTCTACCTGCTGATCCCGGTGTGCCAATTCCTGGTGAAGTGCAGCCTGCCGATCGAGTCCGGGATCAGGAGGTTGCTGGCATCGCCCCTGTTGCTGCTGGTCTTGAGTTTATTGACGGCGGCCACGCTCTGGCCATTTCGCGGCGGCCAGGTCCATGAGGGATTCATCTTTCTCAAGCCGCACCTGCCTTCGCTGATTTACTACGGGTCGTTCTTTGTGTTCGGTTATGTCTTCCACTTTTACCGGGAATTCCTGCAGAGTTTCGTGCGCTATGTGCCGTGGTGCGCGGCGGCGGCGCTTGTCCTGTTTCCGCTTTCGCTCTATACAACGCACCTTGATCAAGCCGCCGGTGCGCCGGCGTTCGGCAATCATCTCGCTGCGGTGATCGTGCACGGCCTGTGCACCTGGACGCTCATCGCGCTGTTTATCGGCAGCGCCCTGCGTTACTTTGATTACGAGTCCCCCTGGATCCTCTACACCTCGCAATCCGCCTACTGGGTATTCCTGGTGCACCTGCCGGTCGTCTGTTTCGCCGCCTGGTGGATGGTGCAATTCGACCTCCCGGCCGTGATCAAATTCATTGCCGTCACCAGCTTCACCACGGTGATTTGTTTCGTCACTTATCACTATTGGGTGCGAAAGACCTGGGTCAGCCGTTTTCTGAACGGAAAGCGGTTCAACATGGATTGGCCATGGCGTGAGGGTCGGGCAGATAGAGAGCGAGCGTAGGTAGTACGCTTCACCCCGGCTGAGTTATGCGTGCCAATGTGCAGACTGGCCAGCCTGCAACGCGCAGATCGCCATTTGACGGGTGCCTCCAGCCATAAAGGCCTGGAAGCCGCGCCAGTGCTTGAGTTTCGCAATAGTAAACTTCTCGAAAACTCAAAATCTCGTCATTCCAGCGTAGGCTGGAATCCAGTCCGTTCGTACATTCAAAAACTTGGATCGGACTGGGTCCCAGCCTGCGCTGGGACGACGGGGTTAAAAATAGAAGTTCCCAATGGAACTCAACACCAATGCGTTCACTTGGATGCTTGCATCGGCAGCTTGTCGAAATCAAACCCGCTACTGCGCCGACACCTTGATCGCCTTCACCCGCTCGCCATCGTGCACCCGCTCACCCGGATAGACGATCACCAGTTCGTTCTCGGCCAACCCTTCCAGCACCTGAGTTTCCGGCCCGGAACTGGGGCCGACGCTGACGGCTTTCAGGCGTGCCCGGCCGCCGTCGATCACGAATGTCGACCAGCCCGTGCCACGCCGGAACAGCGCGCCCGACGGGACCTTGAGCGTGCGCGCTGTCTGCCAGGTAATGATGCGGCCTTCCACCCGGAAATTGTCGCCAAGGCTCGGCCGCTGTTCGAGCGGCGCGAGAGAATATCGGCGATGACATTGACGCGCTGCTCTTCGACGCCGAGCGCGGAAACCTTGGTGAACGCCGCAGGCTCGACAAAACGCACCCGCGCCTGCAGTGGTTTTCCACCGCCCCACTGTTCCAGTTCCACCGGCGTTCCCGGTGCAATGGTGGCACCGTCGCGCGACAGCACCGTGATCACGGCCTCGATATCCGCCGGATTGCCGATCTCCATCAGCGGCGTGCCGGCGGCGACCGCGCGGGTGCTTTCCTCGATGACACGCAGCACGCGGCCACTGGTTGGCGCCACGATCTCCGAGACGGCGCGCCCGGCTTTCCCCGCCTGCGATCCGGGACCAAAGTCGGCCAGCTCGGCCTCGACCTGATGCAGGGCACCTTCCGCCGCGGTGCGTTCCTTCGCCGCCGTTGATTCGGCAAGCCGCGCCGACTCGACTTCGCGCAACGTGACCATCCGGCCGGCAAACAGCTTTTCAAAGCGCTTCAGGTCGGTTTCCGCAAAGGCGTGCGCGCCACGGGCTTTTTCAAGGTTGGCGACCGCCGCATCGCGGCGCGCCACCGCCGACGCGCGCCCGCGGGCATCGAGCATGGTCGAGGAGATCGGGTCGACGACCGCGACCACGGTGCGTCCTGCTTCGACCGCATCGCCGGCCTTCAGCAAGATGCGCCGCAATTGGCCGGCCACCGGGGCTGACACCAGGAAGCGATTTTTGATGCGCGTCTTGCCTTCTTCGGCGATAGTGGTTCGAAGCGGCCCCATCACGGCCGGCGCGGTTTCGACCGGGGCGGGCGTCGGCCACAGGCCGGCAACGATCAGGGCAACCAGCAGCGCGCCGCCGGCATATGGCAGCCAGCGCCGCCGGCGAGGCATGCCATTGGCAGCCGCAGATTTGTTCTGGGTGGTGCCCGAACGGACATTTTGCGGTTCAGCGGGATTCATATTTATCGATCATTTTGTCATTCCGGCGCGCGCAGCGCACCGATCAGGTTTAACTGGTTGAGTTTGCGCAGCACAAACAGCGCGGATATCGTCGAGGCCACGGTGACGATGAGCGCGGCAATCGCGTAATTCTGCGCGGTCAGGATGATCGGCAGCCGCACCGTTTCGGTATTGACTTGCTGAAGGAGGCCGATCGAAAAGAAGGTGCCCAGCAGCAGGCCGAGCGGCACCGCGATCACGGCAAGCGTCACCAGTTCGATGATCAGTACGGCGCCGACTTCGCGCCGCGAAAAGCCGATGACGCGAAGCGTTGCCAGCTCGCGCGCCCGCTCGGCGAGCGAGATCTGCGCGTTGTTGTACACCACGCCGAACGCCACCACCGTCGCCAGCACCAGGTAAATGCTTTGCAGCAGATTGATGCTGGCTGCGGTGGTCTGCTTGAAACTGTCGCGCAGCGAGGCCTTGATCGCCACCACGCTCACCCGCGGCGTATTTTTCAGCGCCCGCAGGAAGTCGCCACGCCGCGGGCCATCGACGGCGAAGCTGGCGCCGGTAATGACATCGCCCTCGCCCAGCAATTGATTGAGGGCATGCAATTCCATGTACGCCGACAGGCCGGCAAAGTCTTCCGACATGCCGGCGAGGATCACCGGGCGCATCACCTTCTTGCCTTCAAGCGATTCGACCAATAACTCGTCGCCGATCCGCGCGCCGAGAAGTTCGGCCAGCTTGGCCGACACCACCATGCCGCTCGACTTGAGCGCGATCTGCTTATGGCCCGCGCCGATGATGCGATTGTGCAGGCCATCGGGCGGCAGGCCCTGGATGCCGAGCTGACGATGGCGCTGGCCGAAATGCACCCGTACAAAAGCAGTGCGGAACGACTCGGCCATCACCACTCCGGGCAGTTGGCGCAGGTGATTGAGGGCCTCGGCGCTGGCCGGTTCGATCAGGCCGACACTGATGTCCTGGCGCTGCACCACGTCCCATTGGAATTCGAGAATTTCCGCGACGCTGTCGCGCAGGCAGCTCGGCACGATCAGGATGCCGGTCGCCAGCGCCAGCCCGGCCACGGTAAGCGCCGCCTGCAAGGGCTTGCGTTCGAGATTTCGCATGGCAATGCGAAAGGAATGTGTCAGCAGGCTGCCGATGCCGGTGCGTTCGATCGTGGCCGGGCGGTAGCTGGCAGGCGGTTCCGGGCGCATCGCCTCGGCCGGCGGCAGCCGCGCCGCCTTGCGCACCGAACCGAACACGCCCGCCACCGCCGCCGCTGCGCTGACCAGGAACGCCAGCAGCAGTGCCGACTGGTCCAGCTGGAATTCGAGCGTGGGAAAGCGAAAAAAGACGTGGTACATCTGCACCAGCTGGTTGCCGAGTGCGATACCGCCCAGCGAACCGAGAATCGTGCCCGCCGCCACCATCGCAAAGGCAAACTTGAGATAGTGAACGACGATCTGCCGGTTGCTGAATCCAAACGCCTTCAGGATCGCGATCTGCTCGCGTTGCAGAGACAGCAGGCGCGACAGCACCGCGTTGGTCATGAACGCGGCCACACTGAGGAACACCAGCGGAAAGCCGATGGAAAGGGTCGTCAGCACGCGGATTTCGTCGGTGACGCGAATATGCGAAGGATGCGTCGCGCGGCCATACGCACCGCGACCGCCAAACTGTTCGAGCAATTTATCCAGCGCCACGATCACCGCCGCCTCCGATGCGCCGGGCGCGAGCGTAAGCGAAACGTCATTGAAGGCGCCGTAGAGATCGAACGCCGAAGCGAGCTCCTGGTAAGGCATCCAGAAAATGCCGTAGGAGCGATTGTCCGGCAGTGCCGCGCCGGGCCGCGATTCGAAAATGTATTCCGGCGAAAGCACGATGCCGGCAATGCGGAACTGCACGCGGCGGCCATTGAGCAGCAGCGACAGCGTATCGCCCGGCCGCAGGTTGTTGGCCTCGGCAAACGCCTCGCCCACCAGCAATTCGCCGCGGCTGCGCGGCGCCAGCCAGCGGCCGGCGCGCAGGAACAGCCGGTTCAATTCCGGTGTGCCGACATCGGGCAGCGAGCGCACCAGGCCACTGGCCGGCTCATCGCGGCCCGCGAGATCGAGCGTGACTCTCGCGGCAACGCCGGTCTGCACTGTGGCCACGCCGGGAATGTCGTGAATGCGCGCGGCAACCGACAGTGGCGCCCGTTTCATCTGCGCGAACACCTCGGCGAAATGATGCGCTTCGTAATACTCGCGCTGCGTCGAATCGAGCGAGTAGATCAGGCTGCGCGCCATGATCATCATCGCCAGACCGCAGGCTATCACCATCGCCACGGCGATGGCCTGGCCGAGCAGGCGCCTCAGGTCGCGCACCAGCTTTCGATCGAGGCAGGAAAGCGTCACCATTTCAGGCTGTTGGGCAAGGCGCGCGCCGTGTTCTGCTCGACGCTATGCACCCGGCCGTCAGAAAAGCGGATGACGCGGTCGGCCATGTCCGCCATCACCGCATTGTGGGTGATGATCACCGTCAGCGTGCCGAGTTCGCGATTCACCCGCTCGATTGCCTCGAGCACGACAATGCCGGTCTGCACGTCGAGCGCGCCGGTCGGCTCATCGCACAGCAGCACCTCGGGGCGTTTGGCGATGGCACGCGCGATGGCGACCCGCTGCTGCTCGCCGCCGGACAACTGCGCCGGAAAGTGGTCCAGCCGCGCGCCAAGGTTGACCATCTCCAGCGCCTCTTCGGCGGGCATCGCATTGCGCGAGATCTCGGTGATCAGCGCCACGTTTTCGCGCGCCGTGAGACTCGGGATCAGGTTATAGAACTGGAACACAAAACCGACCGAAATGCGGCGGTACTGCGTGAGACGGTCTTCGTCGGCGGCGGCGAGGTCGAGATCGCGATAGCGAAGTTCGCCCGAGGTCGGCACGTCGAGCCCGCCAATATTGTTGAGAAAGGTGGTCTTGCCGCTGCCGGAAGGACCGAGCAGCACGATCAGCTCGCCTTCATACAGATCGAGATCGACACCGGCCAGCGCGCGCACCTCCGTGATGCCGCTGCCGTAGGTTTTGGTCAACCCGCGGATATGGAAAACCGGCGTATCGCTGGCGCCCGGCGCACCCGCCACCGCAGCGCCGGCAGCGCGCCGGTCGCTGTCGGGCCGGCCCAGAATCGAAGGTATGCGCATCTTCCGTGGCTTCTCCGGTCGGCCGCTTGTCCCAGGTAAGCCTTGCTATCCCTTGAAGGCCTTGGTCAGTCCGGCCTTGAACTCGATGTTGATCTTCGGCCCGCCCATCGCGGAGCGGTCGATCGCCAGCACGCCGGAGACCGAGGCCGGCATATCCGTGGTCGCCGTAAAAGCCGAGCGCACCACGGTATCGGAATGCTGGACCTTCTGGTCATTCGCCACCGCCCACAGATTCATCCGTTCGCCTGAATCCAGCTCAAGTTCCAGGCCCTCCATAAGATCGTTGGTGGCACAAGAGATGTTGGCGCATTTGCCAATGCTGGCAGCGAGATCCTTCGCCGAGAAAATCAGGCGGCGGCCTTTCTTGTCGCCGGCCACGGCAGACACCAGGTAAACGTGCTTGATCGCAACGCTATGCTTGCCGATGATCATGGTGCCGTTCGCTGTATTGGCGTCTTGAGCAAAAGCATTGATCGACAGCGTAAGCGAAACGGCGGCCAGCAATGAAAGTTGGCGTGTCATGGGAACTCTCCTCGGCAGGGATAGAAGGCAATGATACGTGATGCCGAATGCGCGGCTGGCAAGCGAAGACAATGAAATTCAATTTGCCCCCTCGCGTCGTCCCAGCGAAGGGTGAATCGGGGAATTCGCGATGCGCAGCATCGTGCTCGATGAACCGGATGGCCATGCCGGGCCATCCGTGGGAGCGGACCCAGTCCAATTCATCATCTGATTATGATGTTCTCAAACACCAATGCGAATTGCGGTAAGCAGGACTGGGTCCCAGCCTGCGCTGGGACGACGGGAATTCTGCTCCCGCGCTGCCAATTCCCAACTTCATCCCTAAACCGCTGCATTTCGTCTACCGCCCAGCGACAATCATGGTTTGCAGTCGCATCATCATTTCGCACGTACTTTTGCGCTCACTCCCCAGCCGCCTCCCGACCCAAGGTGATTTCCCCATGAACAAGACCGCGTTTTTCAAACTCCCCCTGCTTCCAATCCTGTTGCTCGCTGCGTCGGTCGCCGGTGCCGACACTCCCGCGAAGCCTGTCCGGGACACGCCGGAACAACTGTTTCGTCGGGTCGAGTCGCTCGATCGCGCGGTGTTTGAAGCTTTTAATACCTGCGACCTGACAAAACTGGAAAGCTTTTTCATCCCGGCGCTGGAGTTCTATCATGACAACGACGGCTTGACGGCATCGCGCGACAAGTTCATTGGCGACGTGAAAAAGAACGTCTGCGGAAAGTTCCGTCGCGAAATGGTCCCGGGCACGATGGAGGTATTTGCCCTCGGAGATTACGGCGCCGTCTATTCCGGCACCCATCGTTTCTGCCAGACCGGCGCCAACCGCTGTGAAGGAAGCGGCCGCTTCATGCATATCTGGCGGAATCAGGATGGCGACTGGAAGATCACGCGGGTAATCAGCTATGACCACCGTTCGATACCGCAGTAAGCGGATTCATCAGTGCGTCGGATTTCGGTCTCTCTGAGTGACTCAACTGGCCTGTTGAAATTCTCGGCATCATTTAATGCGAGTTGCGCTCAGAGGCACTTCCCCCTCTGCAAAAGGGGATCGAGGGGGATTTGCAGCATTTGCGCGGCCGGAAACACCGAAAATCCCCCTCAGTCCCCCTTTTTCAAAGGGGGAAGTGGCCGGTGGAGGTGGCGACAATGAATCGCTATCAAGAGTCCAAACAAAAACCCTACTGCCCGTCCATCCAGCGATTCAGCTTCTCTTCCAGCACCGCCAGCGGCAGGCCGCCGTCCTTCAGTACTTCATCGTGGAAGACGCGGATATCGAAGCGCTTGCCCAGTTTCTGCTCGGCGCGGCGGCGCAATTCCAGGATTTTCATCTCGCCGATCTTGTAGGCCAGCGCCTGGCCGGGGAGCGCCATATAGCGCTCGATTTCCCGCACGTGATAGGTTTCGCGCCCGCCCTCGTTCTCGAGCGAATAGGCGATCGCCTGCTCCCGCGACCATCCTTTGGCGTGCATGCCGGTATCGACCACCAGGCGGACCGCGCGGTGCATTTCCAGTATCAGCCTGCCGAGGTACTGGTAGGGGTCATCGTAGAGGCCCATCTCCGTGCCGAGGCTTTCAGCATAGAGTGCCCAGCCCTCGCTGTATGCCGTGAATCCGGTATTGCGCCGGAACCGCGTCTCGCGCGGACTCTTGCGCGAGCGAGCCCTCGTAGTGATGGCCGGGCAGGCCTTCATGCAGGAACAGCGCGGTCATCTCCGGCGTCGTATAGGTCGCCGCATCGCGCACCGGCATGTAGAACACGCCGGGCCGGGATCCGTCGGGGGCGCCACGGCTGTAATTCGCCGCAGCGGTCGCGCGCGTGATTTCCGGTTCGGGCCGGATTTCCAGTGCCGCGCGCGGCCTCCGGGCAAACAACTTGTCGACCAACGGCTCGACGCGTCGCTGGATGACGCGATACGCGTCGAGCACTTCCGCTTCGGTCTTGAATGGCATGAGTGCCGAATTGTGTGGAATCGATGCGAGGAACGCCGTGAGATCGCCCTCATATCCCACCTTGCGCCGCACCTTTTCCATCTCACCCCGAATCCGCGCCACTTCCCGCAGGCCGGTCTGGTGAATTTCCTCTACGGGAATTGCCGTGGACGTGTTCTCGCGCGCGCGAAATGCGTACTTCGCCGCGCCATTCGGCGTCGCCGACAGGCCGGCGGTGTCGCGGCAGCGCGGCAGATACTCTTTCTCGACAAACGCGTGCAAGCGCGTGATCGCCGGCGTCATTTTCTCTTCCGCCATCTTCCGATAAGCGGCGGCCAGCCGCGCGCGATCCGCCGCGGTGAACGCATCGGGAAATTTCTTTGCCGGCACATAAAACGCGCTCTGCTCGGGATCGGCGACGATCTGCGTCTTGAGTTGAGCGAGCACGTGCCTCATCAGCACCTTCGGTTGCACGACGTCCCTGGCCATGCCTTCGCGCATGGCAACGATCGCGGAATCGACCCAACCCGGGAAGCCCCCCAGGCGTTGCAGAAAAGCCTCGTAATCGGCAACCGTCTTGAATGGCTGCGCGCCGTCGGTGCGGGCGAATCGCATCAGCGCCAATGGCATCGAGTAGAAATGCGCCAGCGGCGTCAGGTAGAAATCGTATTGCTGCGCCTCCAGCTGCATGGCTGCACGGTACGCCAGCAACTCGTGCGTGAGGCGATCTGCCGGTGTCAACTGGCTGGCATCGATCTTCTTGAGCGCATTCAGCGTGGTGGCGTTCAACATACGCTCGCGTTGCCGATATGCCGGTGTCAGGTTATCGACAAATTTGCCGGCGTAGCGCGCTTCGCCGCGGAATGTCGCCATGATCGGATTGAGCTCGGAGGACTCGTCGGCATAGCGTTCAGCCAGCGCCGCCAATTGCGCTGCGGGCGTTGGCTCAGCAGCGGCTTGAACCACCGGCTGTGCGGCCACGCCATGGATGCCAGCGGCGAGGCAGGCCACGGAGGCCAACGAGCGAATGGTTGAAAAGCGAAAAGTCAGCATGCGGGAAACTCCTGTTGGGGACACAAAATTCGCCTTCCATTTCATTAAGGCGGCAATTATCGTCATTCCCGCGAAAGCGGAATGACAGCAATTATTATTGTAAGGGTCGTAAATTAGAATCAGACCACCGCTGGCTGCAACAGCGTCAGCGTGCCGCGATCGGCATCCATCTCGGCATCCAGCCCGACCGGCAATGTGAAATTGCGCCGCAGATGCCCGAACAGGCTGCCGGAAAACACCGGGATATTCAGCGGCTTGAAGTAGTCGTCGAAGACTTCTTCCAGTGGGAGCCGCCCATATCCCTCGTCCACCTTGCAATCGGTGAACTGGCCCACTACCACCCCGGCCAGCTGGTCGAGCGCCCCAGCTAGCCGCAGGTGCGCCAGCATGCGATCGATGCGGTAGATGTATTCGTTGATATCCTCGATCAGCAGGATCGCGCCGCGAAAGTCCGGTACACAAGGCGTGCCCAGCAGGGTGTTCAATACCGCCAGGTTACCGCCGAGCAGCCGCCCGCGGGCGCGGCCGCCGCGAATGGTCTGGATGCGCTCGACAATCTGCGTCAGCGTGTCCTTGATCGTGACCGGGTTCGCGAATGTCACCGCCTCGCCTTCCATCAACACGCGGCGAAAGTATCCGGTCGTGAACTCGTTCCAGTCCGATGTCGCCACCGGCCCATGGAAAGTCACCAGGCCAGTGCGCGCCTGGATGGCATTGAGCAGCGCGGTAATGTCGCTGTAGCCGATGAGGCATTTCGGCCGGCGACGGATTTGTTCATAGTCCAGCAAATTGAGAATACGCGTCGCCCCGGCGCCCCCGGTCAGCGCCATGATCCCGTCCACATCCGGGTTGGCGAACATCGCATTCAGGTCCGCCGCGCGCTCGGCATCGGTACCGGCAAAGTAACCGTTGCGCCTGCGCAAAGACGAACCCTCCTTGACCTTGAAACCGAGTGCCTGCAGGTTCTCGGCCGCAATGGCGAAAGGACGGCTCTCGTAAGTTGCCGCCGACGGACTGATCAGGCCGATGGTGTCGCCGGCTTTCAGGCGCGGCGGCCGCAGTGCGACTGGCGATGTCGACGCCGCCACGGCGGGCGCAATTGCTGCCATGGCAGCCGATGCACCCGCCGTGCCGAGCGCAAGGGTCTGGAGAAGTTGTCGGCGGGAGAAGGTCGGCATGTGCTTTTTCCGGGTTTGCTCTTTTGGGGCTTGTTGAGATTCGAAATATTTCTTCTTGCGGTGGCTCTGCCGGGCACTTCCTCCTTTTTAAAGGAGGATTGAGGAGGATTTTCGGGCGTCACCGCGTAACAACCGCTGCAAATCCCTCTCAATCTCCCTTTAAAAAGGGAGAAGTGCCTCGCTGTGGGCTTCTATAAAATGAATATTGAGGATTTGAACAAACCCTTAGCATTTTTCAATGCGCCATCCTGCGTACATCAGGAATGAAGATACGTTTCGTCATCGCCCAAACTCAATCCGCAAGGTCTTCTCCACCAGCGCAATCGACGCCGCGCTGGTCCAGTCGCGCGCGCCGCGAATCTTGGCGAGCACGCGGCCGTTGCCATCGACCAGCAGCGTCAGTGGAATGGTGTTGGCGCCGAGCATGTTTTCCATCAACAGATTATGGTCCACGAAATTCTCGAAGGTCAGTTTCGACTTGACGACATATTCGGTCGCGGCGATCGCATCGTCGTCGGTGGAAATGCCGATGACGCGGAACTGCTGCTTCCTGTCGATCAGCGAAAGGCGCTGCAGCGAGCCCATTTCGGCGCGGCAGGGTGCGCACCAGCTGGCCCACACATTGATGATCAGCGGCTTGCCGCGAAACGCGGAAAGCATGCGCGGCGGGCCGCTGGTGGAAAACATCCGCGCTTCGCGCAGCTGTCCGCCAATGGGAATCTCGCCGGGCGTGTCAGCCAGCGCGCTGCCGCCAAGGGCCGCAATCGCCATCATCGCCGCCAGCAGAATCTGAATCGTCTTCACCAGCCCAGTGTACCAAGCCGCGAGCGGCGCAGCGGCAGCGGCGCTCAATCAATGGAATCCCGGCCGTGCTGCTTCAGCCACTCGCGGGCCAGCCTTCGGCCCTCGGCGATCTGCTCGCGGGTCATGCGCGACTCGATCAGCTTGCGCGATTCCGCGGCGGCGGTGGCGGCGCGTTCGCTGTGCGCTTCGGCGATGCGAAACCACATGTACGCCTTCAGGTCGCTCTGGCCTACACCGCGCCCGGTGCCGTGCATCGAACCAAGGTTGTATTGCGCCACCACATCGCCCTGCGCCGCGGCTTTCTCGTACCAATCCAGCGCGCGTTGCGTGTCGGCCGGCACCCCCTGCCCAATGTCGTACATGTAGCCGATGGCGGACTGGGCGCGGGGTTGGCCCTGCGCCGCGGCCTTTTCAAACCAGGCGGCCGCCTGCGCGTAATCCTGCGGCACGCCAAGGCCCTTGTCGTGGCATTCAGCCAATTGATATTGCGCCAGCACATGGCCCTGGGCGGCGGCCTTCATGAACCACTGCGCCGCGCGCGCCTGATCTTGCGCGATGCCCTGCCCGCTGGCAAAAGCCGCACCCAACCGGTATTGCAACTCGGTCAGCTTTGCGCCAGTGATGGCCGGCTCCAGCCGCGCCCGTTTGCGCGCTGCCGTGGTCACACCATTGGCACTCGCAAGGCTTGACCACAGGTAGGCATTGACGTCGTTCTTCTCCAGGCCCAGGCCCTTGGCGTACAGGTCGGAGAGATTGTCCTGCGCCAGGCCCAGGCCCTGCAACGCCGCCTTGCGGTACCAGACGGCCGCCAGCGCATAGTCGCGGCCAATGCCCTGCCCCTTTTCGAAACGCACGCCAAGGCTGTTCTGTGCCTCGGCGTGGCCCTGTGCGGCGGATTGGCGAAACCAGTTGAAGGCCTCCGCGTAGTTTTGCGTGACGCCTTGACCTTTCACGCACAGGGTGCCCATCCGGAATTGCGCGGCGGCATTACCGGCCACCGCCAGTTTGCGGAACGTGGCGGCCGCTTTTGGATAGTCCTTGCGCTCGTAGAAACGCACCGCTTCCTCAAATTCGCCTGCCGCTGACGGAAACGCGGGGAGCATCTGCGCCAAGCTGAGGATCAGTGCGAGGAAACTTGTGATCGGTCGTGCGAGCAGGCGCATGGATAGATGTTTGTCGGCGATTTCATCCGGCAGGATAGCGGGATTGACGCCGCCAGGTAAACAGCGACTTGACTGCTGCCAATTTCCTGCTGCAAAGGAGTCGCCTTGTGCTTCCCCCTTCCACGAAGGGGTTTAGCAGAGGTTTCGAGCGGTATGCCGCTTGCCTACGAAACGATTGCCCGATGCGGCGGGCAACGCGTCCTGCAGGGATCGAGGGGGATTTTCGGTCAGTAACGTTGCGCAAACACCCATTAATCCCTCTCATTTTCCCTTTAAAAAGGGAGAAGTGTCCTCTGCTCCAGCCTGTAGCGACGCGACGCCCACGCCGTCGCCCGATATACTATCGCTGCGTCCGCCATTCCTTTGATTCCCGGAGCAATCCCTATACATGAGTAGCGAATCCCTGTCCGGGCCACCGGCCAACGCAGGACTGAAGCCCGGCCTGTGCCTGTCTGTCGGCGTCACCGGCCACCGGCTGGTACGCATGCCGGATGCCGACCTGGAGTCCCTGCGCATGACAGCTGTCGACCTGCTGTCGCGGGTGCGGCAGGCGGCCGATGGCGTCGCGGCGCAGCACACCATCCATTTTGCCGCCGGCGCCACCAGGATGCGCCTGGTCACCGCGCTTGCCGACGGCGCTGACACCATCGCGGCCGAAGCGGCGCTGGCGGCGGGCTGGCGGCTCGATGCCTGCCTACCCTTTGTCCGCGAGGAGTACGCGGCCGATTTCACCGAGGGCGCCGATCGCGAACACTTCGCGCAGCTTCTCGAACGGGCGTCGGCGACCTTTGCGCTCTGCGGCGATCGCGCCGATGCCGACGCCGCCTATGAAGCGGTGGGCCGGGTGGTGCTCGACCAGTCCGACATCCTGCTCGCCATCTGGGATGGCGATATCGGCCGCGGCCGCGGCGGTACCGCGCGCGTGGTCGCCGAGGCGCTCGGCCGGCATATCCCGGTGATCCACGTCAGTGTGAATGGTAATGACCCGCCAGTGTTGCTGTGGTCGGGACTGGCCGATTTCGAGATCGAGCAGCCGACTATCGACAATGTGCCGCGCGCCGCCGCCGCGACTGCGCTGGGACCGGTGGTCTCGACACTTTGCGTGCCGCCGGACAATCCGATCGACCGGCGCATGCTGGCGCGTTTCTACCGCGAACGCAGCCGCTCGCGCACACCGGCATTGCCTTATCCGCTGCTGCTGGCGATGACCGGCACCCGCCGACTGAGCTGGGGAGATTTCAAACCGGCTTCGGCCGAATCGTGCGCGGCGCCGATGGCCGAACAGCTTGGGCGCGTGGCGCACGCCGGCAGTTACGGCGAAGCGCTGGCGGCCAAGCTGATCGCGCGCTTCGGTATCGCCGACTCGGCCGCCACTTACTTCGCACAAGTGTTTCGCAGCGGTTTCGTCGCCAATTTCGGCCTTGCCGCCATTGCCGTCCTGCTGGCGTTGTCGGGGCCGCTGGTGCCTGCTTTCAAGCTGCACTTGATCGTCACCGAACTCGGGGTCATCTTCATCATCTTTCTCAATACCCGCGCCGGCACCCGCGCCGGCTGGCACGAGTGCTGGATGGATGATCGCCACCTGGCCGAACAACTTCGCTCATTGGCGATGACCAGCGCGCTCGGCAATCTCAACCTGCGGGCAGGCTCCGGCAACGCCAGCGACAGCGGCACGCTTCCCGGCTGGGTGCACTGGCTCGCGCGCGCCACCGCGCGTGAACTCGGCATGCCGAACGCCACCGCGGATACCGCTTACCTGTCTCGAGTTCATGGCGCCGCAACCAGCCTTGTTACCGATCAGATCAACTATCACCAAGCCAACGCCAGGCGCATGCACAAGCTCGCGCATCGATTGCACCGGGCCGGCCAGTATCTGTTCGGCGGGACCATCGTCGCCTGTGTTGCGTGGATTACCGCCAGTCTCACCGGCATCCCGATGATCGTCGGCGGTGTCGGGCTCACCGAAGTCGTCACCGCGCTGACGGCGGTGTTGCCGGCCTTCGGCGCGGCGCTTTACGGTATCAGCATGCAAGGCGATTTCGCCGGCGTAGCCGATCGCTCAGACGCCACCGTTGCCCGGCTGGAACGGCTGAAGCGGGCACTGAAGGATGATCCGCTGGATTACGGCCGCCTGATCGCGCGCTTGCGGCGGCTGGCCGACATCATGCTGACCGATGTCGAGCATTGGCGGACGACGTATCAGGCGCGGCCGTTGAAGTTGCCGGGGTGACGATTCGACAATGTTGTTTGTCGCGGCGGAGCGCCCTCGTCCAAAAGGACATGTACATTCGTCGTCCCAGCGCAGGCTGGGAGAGGCTGGCCATATCGGGCCACCCAGTCCGGTTCACAGTCTGACCGAATTGGTCGCTCGATACAGCGATGCTCTGTCCAAAATCGCAAACTTCCAGAATGTTGGTGGGTGGACTGGGTCCCAGCCTGCGCTGGGACGACGACTTTCTTCTTTTTTCATTGGGACCTTTGCCGGGTAACAGCGCGCGGACGCTCAATCCTCCAAACGCATCTTCCTCAGAAACGCACCCCAGCGCGGATCCATGTGGATCGGCTTAAAACTCGCCTCCACTTTCGAAATAAGGACACCGGAATCGCGCTGCGCATAGGATCGTTCCAACCAGTGAAACGCAGCGTCGCTGTCGCCACGCACGGCATACGCCATGGCTATCTGGGTGGCCGCATGGTGGGCATCCTGTTCAATCAATTCGTCCAGCGCGCGGTCTGATTCGGCGAGATTTCCCACGCGGAAATGGTTGGTCGCCAACCCGCACATCCGCGCCCAGTGCGATTTGTCCTTCGCCACTTCCGCGAGCGCCTCATCAAACCGGCCTTGCAGGGCCAGCGACTCCGCCAGCAAGTAGCGGTAGGGAACACCGTCCGGCGATATTTCCAGCGCCCGGCGCAACGTTGTCTCGGCCTCGGCGAAACGCGACGCGGCGATCTCGGTGCGCCCAAGTTCCATATAGAACCGGGAGTTCAACGGATCCCGCGCCAATGCGCGGTGTCCAAACTCAAGCGCCTGTTCCAGTCGTCCGTCAACGTAGTAGAACACGGCTGCCACCGAGAGCGTCTCGGCGTTTTCCGGCGCGATGGCCAGCGTACGTTCGAGTGACAATTCTGCCCGCCGAAAATCCCACGCAAAGAACATCAGGTGCAGGCACATGGCCAACTGTGCGTCCACCATGTCCGGTGCGAGCTGCAGCGCGCGCTGCGCACAGGCCAATGCTTCCGTGTTGGTCTCAATGACCGGCCCCACGCCGTATCCCGCGGCATGCGTCAAGGCACGCGACAGCAAGGCCCACGCCAGCGCGTATTCGGGATCGATCGCCACCGCCTCACGCAAGTACGTGATGCCCTGCGATAGCTCTGCGCCAGAATGGCGATCGAGCAGGAAGCGTGCCTGCAATAACAACCGGTGCGCTTCGGCGTCTTCGCTGCGGCCGGCTGAGGCGCTGGCGATCTCTGCTTTAACCGTGCGCATTGAATTGGCATCGGTTTCTTCCCCCATCAAGGCGGAACGCAATTCCGTCACCACCGCCTGTGCGATGTCATCCTGCACCGCGAAAATGTCATCGAGCGTGCGATCGTAGGTCTCCGACCAGAGTTGATAGCCGTCCGCGACCTTGACTAACTGCACCGAGATCCGCACGCGATTGCCGCTCTTGCGCACACTTCCTTCAAGCACCGTCGCGACATTCAGTGACCGCCCGATCTCGGCTATCGTCGCCGCTTTGCCCTTGAATGAAAAAGCTGACGTGCGCGCTGCCACGCGCAACCCTTTTATCCTGGCGAGCACGTTCAGTAGTTCATCTGCGAGCCCGTCCGAGAAGTATTCATCGTCGGCGCTGGCGCTGCGGTTGGCGAAGGCGAGGACTGCGATGGATGTTGTGTCGCCAAGTGTGGCAGGCGTCGTATCCATGGCACCAAGGCCAAGCACTGGCGCGGCGTCTGGAGCATTTGGGCCCGAAACGCCGCTCCCAGCAAGGAGTTTGACCACGCGCGCGGCAAATTCCGCAATAGCAGCAACATCATTGAGCCGCGACCACTGGCGTTCACGGAACTTGTCCGGCACCAGCGCCGTGGGTTCGTTCACGTCGCCGATCAGCACCGGCACGAAGAACGCCTTGTTGTCCGCCATCAGGTGTGAACGATCGACGGCGAGCTTCCACTCCAGCCGAAAGTAACCCTCCTCACGCGCATTGGTATTTGCCGAGATGATCGGGATGAACAGCGCGCACTCCTTGATCTGCTTTCGGATCGAAGCGTCCCAGGCATCGCCACCGCGCAGTTCGCTCTGGTCAAACCAGACTTCCAGGCCGGCCGCGCGCAGGGCGTCGCAGATGCGGCGGGCTGCGTCGGCGTCGTCGGACGAGTAGGAGAGAAAGATCGCCGGGGTCATTTTTTCGCCTCAGGCTCGGCGAGCAGCGCCAATATCTCGGCGTCATTGCGAAAGCGCGCGAGGCGCGGATCAAGGCGAATCGTAGTGCGAAGGATCGCGCGGGCGATCTTGACTTCGGCCGCTTCGCGCAGCATGGTCAGCGCGTTGGCGCGTTCGCCAAGCAATAGATTCAGCCTAATGGCGCCTACCGCGCCGCCGACGAGTTGTAGCCGATATGGGCGAGTCATTTCTTGAACCAGAAGTGCGTTCCCCGTGCGTGCCTCCTGTTTCCGGCCTAGCCGCATGTGTAACCAGCTCTCCAGCCGCAACCGCAATTGGCTTCTCGATGCATCCAGCTTGCGACGAATCAATTCGGCATGCGCCGCTTCGAATCGCTGCCGAGCCAATTCAGTTTTGCCTTGAAGCAGAAGTAACTCGCCGGCCAACAGCTGTGTGGGGCCGGTATAGTGAAAGTCGTCCATCCACGGTTCCGGGGACGCGCCCAGCGCGTTGAGGCCAAGCTCGGGATTCCCGCTCATGAGCGCGTATTCCACCTGGCAAAATATCGCGCGAGCGGTGCCGCGATAGCGATCCGAGAGTCTGTCTATCAGCGCCTTCGTGCCATCAAAGTCACCGTCGAGATAGAGCTTGTACCGGGCACGCATCACGATGGCGGAGTCTATCGAACCCAGGGCAATGGCGCGGTCGAAGTGATATAGCATTTCGTCCGCCATCGATGCGTCCAGGTAGCCCAGCGCAAGATTGTAGTGGCTTAACGCGTCATTGGGAAATCGCTCGACATGGCTTTTGCCAAGGGCAATCAATTGTTCAATCGTTACGCCCGGCATGTTGGCCATGGCCGAGCCCAGCGATCTATAGTAGCGTGGCTCGTCCGGCCGGAGCGCGATGGCCTCACGCAACAGCTTTTCGGCCCACGGCAGGTCGACGCGCCGATTGTTAAGATAGACCGCCATGGTCGCCATTGCGTCGGGATCCCCCGGCGCGATGATGAGCCCCCGTTCGGCAAATCGCTTGGCCGTTGCAAACCGGTCCTCGCTGCGGTCGAACCCGCGCAGGAGGTAATAGGCTTGCACGCGCCCCATCACCAGCGTCGCCTCAACGTCCGTCGGCCGCGCGGCGAGCACAGATTTGACGAGATCTTCCGCCAGCGCCACATCGGCTGCGATCACATTGTTCGCCTCAATGAGCTGGATCGCGCGTTGCAGTTGCGGGTCGCGAACGGCGCCAACCGATGTGCTTGCCGAAATCTCCTTTCGCCCCCATGGTCGCCAGAGGGCGAGCCCTCCCGCGCCAACGGCACCCGCCACCATTAGCGCAATCAAGCTGCGGCGTTTCGGCGTGTGGTGCGGGACCGGATCGGCGGGCGTGGCGGTTGTTGCAAGGAATCTTCCGAACCTGCAACGCGATTCTGCAGACGGCCCTGATCGATCGTTGGTCATCGTCAAGAATGTGCGAAAAATGA
>JANNGY010000150.1:0-5448 GCA_031404095.1 Betaproteobacteria bacterium
TAAGAGTCCTGCGTGGCGACGACGAGGCGCGTCTCAGCTTCCGCAGCGCGCTCGCGCATTTCGATCTTGGAGTCGGTCGTGCCGTCGTCATGGATATCGGGGGTCGGCGCTTCGCCCCGGCTTTCACCTTCCGGCTGGAACGGCGTATCGGCAACGATCCGCCGCAACTGCGCGAGCGCCTCATCCGCGCGCATCCGGGTCTGCACATTTTCCAGCGAGGCCAGCGAGGACAGCGCATCGCGAAACTTCGCCAGCACCTGGAAATCGATGGAATCGAGTGACCGTTCGCCCGGAAACCCCCAGGCCGTCAGCACGGCACCGAAGCGCCGGCTCCAGTCACGCGGCGAGGATGGGCCGGCGGCTTCCCGCCGGGTAATGGAAAGTTCGGGAAGTGCAGCAAGCGCGGCAACGCCATCAAGGCGTTCCCGCAACTGGCCGCAAACCGCTGCGGGCCGATGAAGACGGACATCGTTCACAATTTTGCGGCGCAACGCGGCCAGACTGATTTCCGGCGCGGCCGACTCGCGCAATCTGGCGTCAAGCATGGCGCGCGCCGCGCGCTCTTGCT
The DNA here is from genome assembly GCA_031404095.1 of Betaproteobacteria bacterium. Taxonomy (GTDB): domain Bacteria; phylum Pseudomonadota; class Gammaproteobacteria; order Burkholderiales; family Usitatibacteraceae; genus UKL13-2. The sequence continues at coordinate 569 of JANNGY010000150.1, forward strand.
CTGCCGCGGCAATGAAAGGCGAGCGCAACAATGCACTTACCTCCAGGAACGGCGTCGCCCGCGACTGTGAAAATGCCAGCAGGCCAAGCGCATCGCGCACCAGCGCGTAGTCACCCAAAGCCTGTCCCAGCGAAAAATTGAACCATGAAGACGTGTCAACCTCGGCGGCGGCACCTGCTGCTCGCGCCGCGGGCAGCATCGCATCGGTGAGTTCACGCGCGATGCGACTGCGGCAAGACTGCAAATCCGGCACGACAATCGCAATCCGCTGCCGGGGATTTCTTTCCAGGCGCTGGCGCGCCCACGCCGCACAGGTGCGCAATTCGTCGGTTTCCGTGGCGAACGCCAATCGGGTGGGATTGGGCTTTGCATTGGCGCCCTCAATACCGATGGCGCAAGCCTCAATGCCCGCCTCGGTGAACAGGCGCCACAAATGGTGCTGTTGTGGAGAGACGATATCGAAGCCCACGGTCAAGATCCGCGCAGGCAGCAGAATCGTGTCCTCGACACCAGCGGCCAACATGTCCGCAAGCGCATCGGCAACCACGGCACCGTCAATGGCGCGTTTCTCGCGGCACGACTTTTGGTACATCTGTGCCCATGCCAGGAACATCGCGGCATCATCATGCAAGGGGAATTTTTGCATCGCCGGCAACAGGTGCCAGGCGCGCGCCATCGCCCATGCGGCTGCCGCCTGGCGCGCGGCCTGGGCGACGTTCATCAGGCTATTTGCCGGGTCCGCATCGGATTTGCGGATAACCTGTTCCCACAGTAACTGGCTTTGCACGGCATCAATCAACATCGCCCGGTCTGCCGGTTCCGCGCGCAGGTTCAACACGCGCCAGGTGCGTTCGACAAACACGGGAAACGGCAGGATGTCCGGTGTAGGCCAGGCCGCGAGGCCTGCGCTCAGTTGCGCGCGGTTGAATTCCCGCTTGTGATATGCCGCGAGCCGGCGATTGGGTGTGACCAGCGTGACGCGCTCGCCTGCGATGTCCGCATGCAGCGCCGCCATCGTTACCATTGCCGCTGTCACGGCTTCGGCTTACTTTTCCAGGAGGTGCGCCTTTTCCTTCACCTTCGTCCAATCATCTGCGTCCGGCGGCGCTTCCTTGCGCTCAATGATGGGCTTCCAGGCTTTGGACAATTCGGCGTTGATCAAAATGAATGAATGCTGGTTTGCCGGCACATCATCTTCGGCGAAAATCGCCTCCACCGGACACTCGGCAACACAGAGGGTACAGTCGATACATTCATCCGGATCGATGACCAGCATGTTGGGGCCCTCGCGGAAACAATCCACGGGGCAGACATCGACGCAGTCGGTGTATTTGCACTTGATGCAGGATTCGGTGACAACGTAAGTCATGGACCAGCCTTGTAAAGCGAATAGTGAAATATTGAACCGGCACGATGATGTCCTTTCACATCGTGCCGCATTTCTCACTCTCCCTCGGGAGAGGGCTGGGGTGAGGGAGAACCGGCTTATGGCAATTTGGTACCGGTTGAAAGGAATTTTAACAGACCTGTCCGGCAATCCGGCTTCTGCCGCCGCCGGTGTAAATCAGTGGCATAATTCATCATACTTTCAACGCGATAGAGGTCATCAGTGAGCAACGCCATCGTCTATGTATCCGATGCAACTTTCGAGGCTGAAGTGCTGCAAAGCACCACACCGGTGCTGGTGGATTACTGGGCCGAGTGGTGCGGTCCGTGCAAAATGATTGCCCCCATCCTCGAAGATGTCGCCAAGGAGTATTCCGGCAAGCTGAAGATCGCCAAGCTGAACATCGACGAAAACCAGGATACACCGCCGAAGTACGGGATTCGCGGCATTCCCACGCTGATGCTGTTCAAGAACGGAAATGTGGAGGCAACCAAGGTGGGCGCGCTGTCCAAGACCCAGTTGGCGGCGTTCATTGACGCCAATATCTAACTGCAATTTCCGATTGACAAGGGCCGGCGAGCGCCCTATTCTTCGGCTTCAGGACAAGTCTGCGTCGATTCCAAATCCGCGGATGTCCTTTTCAGCAACACCTCTGCAACGAATCCCGACTAATTGAGTTGATGCCCGGTTTTCAGGGAGTGACCCCGAAAATCAGTCAGCAGAGGCGCATTCTGTTGCGGTTTTTCTTTTCGCTTCCATTTCCCCTTTCCTCCCAGCGGCATATCGTATGCAATTATCTGAACTCAAACTGAAACACGTTTCCGAACTCGTCGAAACGGCCAACCAGCTCGAACTCGAGGGCGCCAACCGCCTGCGAAAGCAGGAGCTGATCTTTGCGCTGCTGAAGCATCAGGCAAAAAAAGGCGAGGCCATTTTCGGCGACGGCACACTCGAAGTGTTGCAGGATGGCTTCGGCTTCCTGCGCTCGCCTGATATCTCCTATCTTGCCGGGCCGGATGACATTTACGTCAGTCCTTCGCAGATTCGCCGTTTCAATCTGCACACCGGCGACACCATTGAGGGGGAAATTCGTACACCCAAAGAGGGCGAGCGCTACTTTGCCCTCGTCAAGGTGGACAAGGTCAATGGCGAGCCGCCTGAAGCCTCCAAGAACAAGATCCTGTTTGAAAACCTGACGCCGCTATTCCCGGACAAACCGTTTACGCTGGAACGCGACATCAAGTCCGACGAAAATATCACCGGTCGCGTCATCGATATCATCGCGCCGATTGGCAAGGGCCAGCGCGGCCTGCTGGTCTCGTCCCCGAAGTCCGGCAAGACCGTGATGCTTCAGCACATCGCCCATGCCATCACCTCGAATCACCCCGACGTCACCTTGATTGTGCTGCTGATCGACGAGCGACCGGAAGAAGTGACCGAAATGCAGCGCACCGTCAAAGGCGAGGTTGTTTCCAGCACTTTCGACGAGCCCGCGACCCGCCATGTGCAGGTGGCGGAAATGGTGATCGAAAAGGCCAAGCGCCTGGTCGAGCACAAGCGCGATGTGGTGATCCTGCTCGATTCCATCACGCGGCTGGCGCGCGCCTACAACACGGTGGTGCCGGCATCCGGAAAAGTCCTGACCGGCGGTGTCGATGCGAACGCATTGCAACGCCCGAAACGCTTTTTCGGCGCGGCGCGCAACATCGAAGAAGGCGGCTCGCTGACCATCATCGCCACCGCACTCATCGACACCGGGTCGCGCATGGACGACGTGATCTACGAGGAATTCAAAGGCACGGGCAACATGGAAGTGCACCTTGACAGGCGCGCCGCCGAAAAGCGCGTCTATCCGGCGATCAACGTCAACCGATCGGGAACGCGTAAGGAAGAATTGCTGATCAAGCCCGAACTGCTGCAGAAAGTCTGGGTCCTTCGCAAGATGATGTACAGCATGGATGAACTCGAAGCCACCGAATTCCTGGTCGACAAGCTCAAGGCGACGAAGAACAACGCCGAATTCTTTGAGTCCATGAAGAAAAACTGAACCGGCGCAGGCGCGGTTTTTCAATTCATGAAAGGAAAGCTACTGGCTTTTCTTCCGCGGCAGATCGGCGCTCGATGCCTCTTTCGCCTCGCGCTGCCGAATACCCGTCACCAGCGACATTTTCCACGGCTTGGTGCCTACGGCCATACCAATGGTCCTGCGTTGATCTGATGGCAAGTAGCTGTCCAGTTCAGCCAGTTCGTTGAATTCCTGTCCAAGTCGTTCCAGTTTGCGTTGAATAAGCGCATAGGACGGACCTGACAGCTCGCGCATTTCCAGACGGAACATGCCGCCCTCGGCCACAAAATCACCGGCCAGGAAATCGCCAATCACCCGATTGCCATGGACTTGCCGTATGGGGCCGTCGTTTCGAAGTCTCATCGTCCGCGGAATCAACAACCTGACGCGATCATTCGGCAACAACATGATCAGGCCCAGATGATCGAGCTTCGCCAGCAGGGAAATGACCTCCGCCTTTTCTATCTCGTACCGGTCGAGGATATCGGGCAAGTGCCAATCGTTCAGCACCAGATAGAACACGCCAAGCAGGCGTGCGTCGGCAGCCAGCGCCGCCTCTTGCTCAACGGTCAGTTCCTGGGCCTGGGCAGATTGACTGCGCGCGAGCTTGGTGACTTCGAACAGGTCGACATCGAGACATCCGCAGACTTCCTCAAGCCTTTTCAGCGTCAATGCTTCCTTGGCGAACATGCGCTTGATGCTGGCCTCGGATAAGCCGAGGGAATGGCCCAGATCGCGGTAGGTCACCCCGCGCGCGCGCAACAATCGCTTTAGCGCTTCAACCAGGAGTGAGGTCTGCCCCTGCGAACGCGGGGTTTTGGGAGCGGCATTATCCATGGAATCGGTCCATTGGTATTATTAAATAACACTAACACAATCCGATTGCGTGTTTTAAGCATATTCATAGCTTCCCGCCTAGTCGTTTTTCAGACGCATTCTCGAAACACCGCCCGTTGATTTTGCCTTTTCGCTCAAATTGCGGCATAATTATCGACTCTTCAAAACACTTGTTCGCATAGAGGTGCCCTCGCTTTTCACCTTCGGCGCACCCTTTACGGAAAGAAAGGTAAAACGCATGAAAGCCAGCATTCACCCCGACTATCACGAAGTTATCTTTTTTGATTCTTCCGCCGATTTCAAATTCATGACCCGCTCGACCGTCGAGACCAAGGGCCGCGAAAAAATGATGTGGACCGACGGCAAGGAATACCCTGTCATCCGTATCGAAGTCTCTTCCGAATCGCATCCGTTTTATACCGGCAAGCACAAGATCATGGATACCGCCGGCCGCGTTGAGAAATTCCGCCAGCGTCATGCTCGCACCTCGGGCGCGGCTTCAGTGTGTTGGGGCTCGCGCCCGCTTCGCGGACCATGTCGCGCGTCGTCACGCGGCCGTGGTCGCGGGCATAGTCCAGGATCTTGACGGCC
>JANNGY010000151.1:0-10793 GCA_031404095.1 Betaproteobacteria bacterium
GCGAAAATCCGCCAACTCAACACCGACTACAACGCCCGCTTCGGCTTCCCCTTCATCCTCGCCGTGCGCGGGCCGCGCGGCGAAGGCCTGAGCCGTGCCGAAATCATGTCCACGTTTGCGCGCCGCCTGGCGCAACACCCCGACTTCGAGTTCGCCGAATGCTTGCGCAATATTCACCGCATCGCCGAACTTCGCCTCGACGACAAGTTCGCGCACATACCGGTGCTCGGCAACCGGATATGGGACTGGGCCGAAAAACTCGCCACTCACAGCGATCCCGGCTTCGCCGAACGCGGCGAACTGACGGTCACGTACCTCACCGAAGCGCATCGCGCCGTGGCGCAACAACTGGCGGAGTGGATGCGTGACGAATGCGGCTTCGACGAGGTTTCGTTCGACGCGGTGGGAAATGTGGTCGGCATTTATCACGGCAATGACCGCCATGCGCCGCGCCTGCTGACCGGCAGCCACTTTGACACCGTGCGCAACGCCGGCAAGTACGACGGGCGACTCGGCATCCTGGTGCCGATGGCGTGCGTGAGCGAACTCAAGCACGCCGGGCGGCGCCTGCCGTTTGGCATCGAGGTGGTGGGTTTTGCCGAAGAGGAAGGGCAGCGCTACCGCACCGGGTTCCTGGCCTCGAGCGCGCTTGCGGGAAGTTTCGATGCGCGCTGGCTGGAGCAGAGGGATGCGGCCGGCATCGCCATGCGCGACGCAATGCAGCAGGCGGGACAGGATGTGGCCGCCATTGCGGGCCTCAAGCGCGATCCGGCCAGTTATCTCGGCTTCGTCGAAGTGCATATCGAGCAGGGGCCGGTATTGAACGAGCTCGACCTGCCGCTCGGCGTCGTCACCTCGATCAATGGCAGCGTGCGTTATGTCGGCGAGATCGTCGGTATGGCGAGCCATGCGGGAACGACGCCGATGGATCGTCGCCGCGATGCCGCAACGGCTTGCGCCGAGCTGGTGCTTTATGTAGAAAGACGCGCCGGCAGCGAACCTAACGTGGTTGCCACGGTCGGCATGCTCGAAGTGCCCAGCGGTTCGATCAATGTGGTTCCCGGGCGTTGCAAGTTCAGCCTCGATATCCGCGCCACCACCAATGCCGTGCGTGATATTTGCGCGCAGGACATTTGCGCGGAACTTTCGCGAATCTGCACCGCGCGCGGCCTGCATTACACGCTCGACGAGGCCGCGCGCAATGCCGCGGCACCGAGCGCACCTGCCTGGCAGAAACGCTGGGAACAAGCGGTCGAAGTGCTGGGACTTCCCGTCCATCGCATGCCCAGCGGTGCCGGCCACGATGCAATGAAGATGCACGAGGTGATGCCGCAGGCCATGCTTTTCATGCGCGGCCAGAATGCCGGCATCAGCCACAATCCGCTGGAGGCGATCACCAATGACGACGCCGAATTGTGCGTGCGCGCCTTCCAGAATCTGCTCGACGAACTTGCCAACCAACTCGCCGCGGAAATGACATGACCACCACCCCCCCTTCGATGCACTCGATGCCTGGATCGACGCAAATTTCGACGAGGAAGTGAAGTTCCTGCAGGAACTGGTGCGGGTGCCGACCGATACCCCGCCGGGCAACAATACCCCGCACGCGGAGCACACCGCCGAACTGCTGAAAGGCTTCGGGTTCGACGCCGTGAGGCACGCTGTGCCGGCGGCAGAAGTAAAAGCCTATGGCCTGCAATCCATTACCAACCTGATCGTGCGCCGGTGCTATGGTGACGGGATCACCATCGCGCTCAATGCCCATGGCGACGTGGTGCCGCCCGGCGAAGGCTGGACGCACGACCCCTACGGCGGCACGATCGTCGACGGTAAACTCTACGGACGCGCCTCGGCCGTCAGCAAGAGCGATTTCGCCACCTACACCTTTGCGGTGCGCGCGCTGGAATCGCTCAATACCACGCTCAAGGGTGGTGTCGAACTCCACTTCACCTACGACGAGGAATTCGGCGGTGAACTCGGCCCGGGCTGGCTGCTGAAGCACCAGCTGACCCAACCCGACTACGTGCTCGCCGCCGGCTTCAGCTACCATGTGGTGACCGCGCACAACGGCTGCCTGCAGATGGAAGTGACGGTACACGGCAAGATGGCGCACGCCGCCATTCCCGACACCGGCATCGACGCACTGCAGGGCGCGACCCTCATCCTTGCCGCGCTCTACGAGCAGAACAAACGCTACCAGTCGATCACCTCAAAAGTGGCCGGCATCACCCATCCCTACCTGAATGTCGGCCGCATCGAAGGTGGCACCAATACCAACGTGGTGCCCGGCAAGGTGGTGCTGAAGCTCGACCGGCGCATGATTCCCGAGGAAATTCCCGACCAGGTCGAAGCCGATGTCCGCCGGGTGATCGCAGACGCCGCGGCGCGCTACCCGGGGATCACGGTCGACATCAGGCGCCTGCTGCGCGCTGACGCGCTGAAACCGCTGGCGGGCAACGCGCCACTGGTGGCCGCGTTGCAAAAGCACGGCGAGACCGTGTTCGGCGAGCCGATCCCCACCTCCGGCACGCCGCTCTATACCGATGTGCGGCTGTACGGCGCCACCGGTGTGCCCTCGGCCATCTACGGTGCCGGCCCGCGCACGGTGCTGGAAAGCAACGCCAAGCGCGCCGACGAACATATCGTGCTGGGAGATCTGCGGCGCGCGACCAAGGTGGTGGCGCGGACGTTGTTTGATTTGCTGAGTTGAGTGGGGCGGCAAGAATCGTGCTGAGTTGCGATTGTTGACACGAAAGCCGGAAAGGTAGAAAAACTGTCCTTCCCCCACCTGCGCGGGGGAAGGACCACTGGGTCAAGTATGTAGGTCAGGTTGCCGCAGGCTACCTGCGAGCCATCAATTTCGGCACGATGCCGTCGGGTAGCCTGCGGCAACCCGACCTTCGGCAATAATTGCATTCAAGTGTGGAATAGAAGCAATCACCGGGAGGACCGCATGGTTCACTTGCGTTTGAGGTGGATGGTGGGATGTTTCTTCGCCGTGGCGGCGTGCATCGCCTCAGCGCAGGCGCCAGCACCCGCACCCGCACCCGCACCCGCACCCGCACCCGCGAAGGTGCCCGCGCCAGCGAAACCCTCTCGCCTCGCTCTGGTCATCGGCAACGCCGACTACAAAGACTATCGCCTTTTCAACCCGGCCAACGATGCCGCCGATATGGCCGCCCTCCTAAAACAGGCGGGCTTCGAAGTCATCGAGCGGGAAAATATCACCCTCAAGGAAATGCACCTGGCGTTGCGCGAATTCGGCGATCGTCTGACGCGCGAGAAACTGGGGTTGTTCTATTTCGCCGGCCACGGCGTGCAGGTGCGCGGCCGCAATTACCTGCTGGCGGTCGATGCCGATATCGGCCGTGAAGATGAAGTGGCATTCAACGCGCTCGACCTGCAGGCGGTGCTGGAAAAAATGGACACCGCGCGCAATCACACCAATCTCATCATTCTCGACGCCTGCCGCAATAATCCGTTCGCCTCGCGCTTCAAACTCGCCAACACCGGCCTTGCGCAAATCGATGCGCCACCGGGAACAGTGGTCGCATTCGCCACCGCACCCGGTTCGGTGGCGGCGGACGGCGGCGGGCGCAACGGCCTGTATACCAAGCACTTGCTGGCCAATCTGGGCAAGCCTGGCGCGCGCATCGAAGATGCGTTCAAGCAGGTGCGCGTCGCTGTGCGCGCCGAGTCGAATGGGTTGCAGACGCCATGGGAAAGCACCTCGCTGGAACGCGATCTGATATTAAAAGCGGCGCCCAAGGCGCCGGCACCCAAGGTAACAGTCGCCAAGGCGCCGCCGGAAAAGGGCGCCAGCATCAGCCGCGCCAGATCCAGCCAGCCCGGCGCCGCGCCGCGCTTCGAAATCGGCGACTGGTGGGAATGGCGCATTTCCGACCAGCTTACCGGTGAAGTCCGCACCACCAAGCGCAGCGTCGTCTCCATCACCGGCGACACGGTGACTTTCAGCAATGGCGTGGTGCGGGATCTTTCCGGCAATACCTTGCGCGAAAAAATCGCCGGCAAGGTACACACCTACACGCCCTCGACCTTGTTTTATGTATTTCCCCTGACGCCCGGCCTCACCTGGAGCGGTATTTCGGTCGAGCAGGTCGGCGAGGAATATGCCTCGGATCTCAATACCAAGATCGCCGCCATCGCCGAGGAAGAACTCGACACGCCAATGGGCCGCTTCAAGACCATCAAGGTCGAGCGTGTGGCGGATTGGAAGAATCGCAAGACCGGCAAGACCGGCACTTCGCGCTGGACCTACTGGTACACCTCACAAGCGAAGAACTCGGTCCGTCTCGAGCGCAGCAACACCACCAGCGAAGGGCGCGTGTTCATCAAGGAAACGCAAGAGCTGGTGGCGTTTGGGGTAAAGTGAAGTTTGCGGCGGCTATTTGGGCGCCCGCCTTTTTTGCGACGACCGAAAATCCCTCACGCCTTGCAGGCCGCGTGGCCCGCTGCATCGGGCCACCGTTTCACCGGCGCGTCCCGCGGGACGCGAATTCCCGGCTCAACCCTCCCTTTAAAAAGAGAGGAGCCTTGTAACGCGGGCGCAGGCCTTCCCCGAGGCACTCCTCCCTTTGAAAAAGGGAGGCCGGGAGGGATTTAATAGCGCCCACCTATGGCATAGTCTCGTGCACTGCCACGCTTTTCCACGCTGACTAGCCCCTTCCCCCGGGCAGGGGGAAGGCTGGGATGGGGGCCGAATGTTGGCGCTTGAGAAAACGCAGCCACTCAACCCCCACCCCAACCCTCCCCCTGCCCGGGGGAGGGGGCCTGCCGGTTACCATCTGCGCAAGAAATAACCGCCACCCGGAGCCCAACTTGACTTCCCCGTACCCGCACCTGCTCGCCCCCCTCGACCTCGGCTTCACCACCCTCAAGAACCGTGTGCTGATGGGCTCCATGCACACCGGCCTGGAGGATAAATCGAAGGATTTTCCCAAGCTCGCCGCTTACTTTGCCGAACGCGCCCGCGGTGGCGTGGGCCTGATTGTGACCGGCGGTTATGCCCCCAACATCGAGGGCTGGCTGTCGCCGTTCGGTTCACGCCTGGCGTCATCCGGCGCGGCGCGCAAGCATCGCGTGGTTACCGATGCGGTCCACGCCGACGGCGGCAAGATCGCGCTGCAGATCCTGCACGGCGGCCGCTACAGCTACACGCCGCTGTCGGTGGCGCCATCGAAAATCCGCTCACCGATCACGCCGTTCACGCCGCGCGAGCTGTCGGCGCGCGGCATCGAGCGGCAAATCCGCTGCTTCGTGCGCGCCGGCGTGCTGGCGCGCGAGGGCGGCTACGACGGCGTCGAAGTAATGGGCTCGGAAGGCTACTTCATCAACGAATTCCTGGTCGCGCATACCAATCACCGCACCGACGAGTGGGGCGGCAGCGTCGAGAACCGCATGCGCCTGCCGGTGGAAATTGTCCGCCGCATGCGCGAAGCCGTGGGCAAGGATTTCATCATCATCTATCGCCTGTCGATGCTCGACCTCATTCCCGATGGCCAGACCTGGGAAGAGGTGGTGATGCTCGCCAAGGCGATCGAGAAGGCCGGCGCGACCCTCATCAACACCGGCATCGGCTGGCATGAGGCGCGGGTGCCGACCATCGCCACCTCGGTGCCGCGCGGCGCGTTTGCGTGGGTGACGAAGAAGATGAAGGGCGAGGTGAATATTCCCCTCATCACCACCAACCGCATCAATGCGCCCGAGGTCGCCGAGCAAATCATCGCCGACGGTTTTGCCGACATGGTGTCGATGGCGCGACCGCTGCTGGCCGACGCGGATTTTGTCAACAAGGCCGCGGCCGGCCAGGCGGACCAGATCAACACCTGTATCGGCTGCAACCAGGCCTGCCTTGATCACGTGTTCCAGCAGCGCCGCGCGTCGTGCCTGGTCAATCCGCGCGCCTGCCACGAAACCGAGCTGGTGTTCCGGCCGGCGACAAAGAAGAAACGTATCGCCGTCGTCGGCGCCGGTCCGGCCGGGCTGGCCTGTTCGACGGTGCTCGCCGAATGCGGCCACCATGTCGAGCTGTTCGATGCCGCGGCCGAAATCGGCGGCCAGTTCAACATGGCCAAGGTGATCCCGGGCAAGGAGGAATTCCATGAAACGCTGCGTTATTTCAGGCGCCGGATCGAAGTCACCGGCGTGAAACTGAGTCTCAACCGGCGCGTGACGGTCGATGACCTGCTGGGATACGACGACGTCATCCTCGCCACCGGCGTGTTGCCACGTGATCCGCGCATCCCGGGCCAGGAGCTGCCGCACGTGTTGAGCTACATCGACGTGCTGCTGCACAGGAAGCCGGTCGGCAAGCGGGTCGCCGTGATCGGCGCGGGCGGCATCGGCTTCGATGTTTCCGAATTCCTGGTGCAGGACGGACATTCGCCGACGCTCGACAATGCCGAATGGATGAAAGAGTGGGGCGTGGCGGATCCGTCGCTGATGCGCGGGGGCGTGACCAAACCTGAGGTCACACCCCCGGCGCGCGACGTGGTGCTTCTCCAACGCAAAGCCTCGCAGCCCGGCAAGGGCCTCGGCAAGACCACCGGCTGGATTCACCGCGCGGCGCTGAAAAAGAAGAAGGTCGAAATGATCGCCGGCGCCAATTACGAAGGCATCGACGAAAAGGGCCTGCACATCACCTTCGGCGAAAAGCGCGAAAACGCGACGCTGATCGAATGCGACAACATCGTGCTGTGCGCGGGCCAGGAGCCTTTGCGCGAATTGCAGGCCCCGCTGCAGGCGGCGGGGGTGAAGGTGCACCTTGTGGGCGGTGCGCTGGAAGCGGGTGAACTGGATGCGAAGCGGGCGATCGACCAAGCGAGCCGGTTGGCGGCGGGGTTTTCGCAATAGACAAGCAAGCTTGTGAAACATTTTGCCGTGATTTCCCCGCAGGCACTTCCCCCTTCGACGAAGGGGGTGGAGCCGGGAATTCGAGCGGCCTGCCGCTCGCCGGCGGAACGGTAGCCCAATGGAGTGGGCTGCGCGTCCTGCAAGGATTGAGGGGGATTTTCGGTCGTTGCCATTGGATGACCATCGCAAATCCCCCTCAATCCCCCTATTTCAAAGGGGGAAGCCTGCCCCGCAGTAGTTGAAAGAACCCCAGCACCCGCGCGCCTCCCAGGCCGAAAATGCCTGAAACACCGCGCCAGTGCTTGAGGTTGAGCGGGGGTTTCGATCCGCATGCCGGTTGTATGAAAGGCCCGGGAGACGGCTGGCCCATGCAGGGGCCAGCGCGACCTGCAAGGTTGCTCATCTTGTCCCGCGTCAACATGGCGTATCTTGACACTCGTCATATGGCCGCCCATCCGCTGCGGCTATTCTCTTAGGCATACAATAAATCCACCTCTCGCCGGGCGTGTCACCGCGCGGCGATTGATGCGGCGAAGGCGTAGCTAAACGACATCGCGCGAATTCGGCGGGGCGACACAGGCCCCGCATCTGAGGAGTTTCCCCCGATGAACGACCGCGTCACTGTAGCCATCCCGTTAGCCGAAGTGCGCAGCAAGATGAAGGGGCGCAACACGGCGAAGGGCCGTCAGGTCGATCCGCTGGCGCGCGCCGAGGTGGCTGCGTTGCTGGGCGGACGCGATGTTCGCCGCGACCTGCTGATCGAATTCCTGCACCTGATCCAGGACAAGTACCAGCAGCTCTCTGCCGAGCATCTTGCCGCACTGGCCGACGCGATGAAGATATCGCAGACCGAAGTCTATGAAGTCGCGACGTTCTACCATCACTTCGACGTGGTGAAGGAAGGCGAAGCGTCACCCGAGGCGCTGACGGTGCGCGTGTGCGAAACGCTTTCTTGTTCGATGGCCGGCGGCGAAGAGTTGCTAAAAAAACTGCCGTCGATTCTCGGGAAAGATGTGCGCGTGCTGGCGGCTCCCTGCATCGGCCGCTGCTCGGAAGCGCCGGCAGTGTGTGTGGGGCAGAATGCTTTTGGACATGCGACGGTGGAGGGTGTGGCTGAAGCTGTTCAACAGGGTTGGATCGCTCCTTCCCCCGCAATCGCGGGGGAAGGTCGGGATGGGGGTGTCGCAGCCAAAGGCATCGCCCCCATCCCAGCCTTCCCCCGTGGCCGGGGGAAGGAGCCAGCCTGCATTGGCTATGCGCAATACCAATCCGAAGGCGGCTACCGCACCTATCTCGATTTCCTCAACGGCAATCGCGACGCCGAAGCCGCTATCAAGGAAATGGAACACTCCGGCCTGCGCGGCCTCGGCGGCGCGGGCTTTCCGGCGGGGCGCAAATGGCGCATCGTGCGCGGCGAAATGGCGCCGCGACTGATGGCCGTCAACATCGACGAGGGTGAGCCGGGGACGTTCAAGGATCGGTATTACCTGGAGCGAGATCCGCATCGCTTCATCGAGGGCATGCTGATCGCCGCCAAGGTGGTGGGAATCGACGCCTGCTACGTTTACCTGCGCGACGAATATCATCACTGCCGCACCATTCTCGAAACCGAATTGAAAGCATTGCAGGCCAACCCGCCCGGCGCAGTTGGCAACAACGCGCCGTTGCCGAAGATCGAACTGCGCCGTGGTGCCGGCGCCTATATTTGCGGCGAAGAATCGGCCATGATCGAATCGATCGAAGGCAACCGCGGCATGCCGCGGCTGCGGCCGCCGTACGTGGCGCAGGTCGGCCTGTTCGGCCGGCCGACGCTGGAACACAACATGGAAACCCTCTACTGGGTGCGCGAGATCCTGGAAAAGGGCGCCGAATGGTTCGCCGGCCATGGCCGCAACGGCCGCAAGGGATTGCGTTCTTTCTCGGTGTCGGGCCGGGTGAAGAATCCCGGCGTCCACCTGGCGCCCGCCGGCATCACGGTGACGGAGCTGATCAACGAATTCTGCGGTGGCATGGTCGACGGCCATGCGTTTTACGCCTACCTTCCGGGCGGCGCGTCGGGCGGCATTCTGCCGGCCAGCATGGGCGACATCCCGCTCGATTTCGATACCCTGCAGCCGCATGGCTGCTTCATCGGCTCGGCGGCAGTCGTAATCCTTTCCGACAAAGACAAGGCGCGCGATGCGGCGCTGAATCTGATGAAATTTTTCGCCGACGAAAGCTGCGGGCAATGCACGCCGTGCCGCGTCGGCACCGAAAAAGCCGTTCACCTGCTGGAAGAATCGAAATGGCGAACGGGATTGCTGGAAGAGTTGTCGCAAGTGATGGTGGATGCTTCGATCTGTGGATTGGGGCAGGCGGCGCCGAATCCGATACGGTGTGTGATCAAGCATTTTCCGCAGGAGATTTCGTGATGGGTGCGATGGGTGCAATGGCGCCACAACAGGTTCGTCATCCCCGCGAAGGGCAAGGCGGGGGTTTCGCGAAGCAATGCTTCGCGCCCGGCGAGCCGGAAATCGATGCATCGGTTTCCGTGGAAGTAGATCCAGTGTCGTTTGCCATTTCCCGTCGCGAACAAAAGTCGCTGGGTCCCCGTCTTCACGGGGATGACGGTGTTTTTGAGGTGTCGCCATGAACGCCATGACCGATCCCGTTGGCAAAATCAAAGCTGAGCCACAGATGAACACAGATAAACACAGATACAAAGCCGAAGAAGTCCATCTGCGTTTATCTGTGTTCATCGGTGGCAAAGAAGGGTTTTCACAATGAACGCCATGACCGAACCTTTAGTCGAACGCAAACTCGTCGAGTTCACCCTCGACGGCGAGAAGGTTTCCGCCTTCGAGGACCAGACCCTGATCGAGATCGCCAAGGAACACGGCAGGGAGATCCCGCATCTTTGCTACAAGCCCGGTTATCGCGCCGACGGTAATTGCCGCGCCTGCGTGGTCGAGATCAAGGGCGAGCGCACGCTGGCGCCGTCGTGCTGCCGGCATCCGTCGAACAACATGGAGGTCACTACCGATTCGACGCGCGCCATTAATTCGCAGAAGCTGGTGCTGGAACTGCTTACGTCCGATGCGCCGCCGAAGGATTACAAACCCGCCGAAAACGAATTGACGAAATGGAAAACGCGTCTCGGTGTTTCAGAGTCCCGCTTCCACGCCCGCCAGCAACCCAATCCAGATTTCTCACACCCGGCGATGACGGTGAATCTCGATGCCTGCATCCAGTGCACGCGCTGCGTGCGCGCCTGCCGCGAGGAGCAGAACAACGACGTGATCGGCTATGCCTTCCGTGGCGGCCATTCAAAAATCGTGTTCGATTTCGACGACCCGATGGGCGCCTCCACCTGCGTCGCCTGCGGCGAATGCGTGCAGGCCTGCCCGACCGGCGCGCTGGCCCCCGCCAAGGAGGCCTACCAGATCGTCGCCGACAAGCAGGTCGACAGCGTCTGTCCGTATTGCGGCGTCGGCTGCCAGCTTACGTATCACGTCAAGGACAATACCATCGTCCGCGTCGATGGCCGCGACGGCCCGTCGAACCACAACCGCCTGTGCGTGAAGGGCCGCTACGGTTTTGACTACGCCCATCACAAGCAGCGCCTCACCGTGCCGCTCATTCGTAAAACCGGCAAGGCCGGCGTGCCGAAAACTGCCGACTTCCGCATGGACCCGGAAAACTGGCGCGACATTTTTCGCGAAGCCACCTGGGAGGAAGCGCTCGACCTCGCCGGTGGCGCGTTGGCGAAAATTCGCGATACGGATGGGCCAAAGGCGCTTGCTGGCTTCGGTTCCGCCAAGGGTTCCAACGAAGAGGCCTACCTGTTCCAGAAACTGGTGCGCACCGGCTTCCAGACCAACAACGTCGATCACTGCACGCGCCTGTGCCATGCCTCCTCGGTGGTGGCCTTGCTGGAAGGC
>JANNGY010000152.1:0-3136 GCA_031404095.1 Betaproteobacteria bacterium
CGCTCTGCAAGTTTGAGACCGAGAACGGCTTCGTCGGTCCATGCGAAATGCTGGTTGGCGTCGGCACCAAGTGAACACAGGTGACATGACCCGCACACGTCCGGGGTCACCCATTGGTCGTCCCTGAGTCAAGCGCACGAATCAAAAAAAAGGGAGCAGCGTTTTTTGTTTACAGAACAAATAACGCTGGCGCTTTTTCTATTACCCCTTATGCTTTTGTACAAAATGGGCCTGAAAATCAGCGGGTGGAGGTGACAGGAAGAAACATTGGGGGACAGCCCACGGTTTATTTTCTGTAAAGCTGTTTCCCGGCATTTCTTCTCGTAGACCGCCATTTGGCGGGCCTTCCAGCCGTAAAATGCCTGGAGAGCGGCGCCAGTGCTAGCGTTTGAGTGGTGAACCAAATTTGCTGACGGACCAATAAAAGACTATATTCAGTCCGTCACCACATTTTCCGGAATCCCGCCATGCGCTACTCGACCCAGGTCAAACCGATCAGTTACTTGAAGGCCAACGCCGCTGAGGTGCTCGATACACTTGCCGAAAATCGCCAGCCGCTGATCATCACGCAGAATGGTGAAGCCCGGGCCGTGATGCAGGATCTCGCCACTTACGAGAACACGCAAGAGACATTGGCGCTGCTGAAGATCCTCGCGCTGGGGCAGCAGCAAATTGCGGAGGGCAAGGTAACGCCAGCGGACAAAGTGTTTGCCAGGCTGGAAGGTCGTCTGCAGCAGCGCGCTGACGCAGAAGCACTTGAGGCCGCGCCCTCTGCCGGTAAGGTGCGCCGCAAAAAATGACTTACCGCGTTGTCTTCACCGACGCGGCGCTGCAAGACCTGGACGAGATTGCGGACTACATCTCACATCTTCACAGCGTACGGCAAGCGCTTTATGTCGCCCGCGAAATTCGTAAGCGCGTCGAAACACTCAAAGTCTTTCCCGATCGAGGTACCCATCTCCCGGAACTGGTCGATCTGGGCGCGGGCAGCACCATGGACTATCGGCAATTGCACTGGAAGCCCTATCGAATCGTTTATTTTGTTTCCGGTAGAGTGGTCAACATCATGCTGATCGCCGATGGCCGACGCGACATGCCTGCCTTGCTGATGAAGCGATTGGTGCGCCCATAGGCGTGCGGTGGTGTGACTGTTCCCGATGAAAATTAAAGTGGCCAGGCACCAATGGCGCTACCTTGCTACCTTAAGCAGTCCAACCTCAAACCGATGCGTTGCGCCGATAGTATTTTCTGTCGCCCCGGCGAAGGCCGGGGCCCAATTTTCGATGCATAGCTTCCCAGACAAAAGTGGACCCCGGCCCGTGAAGCGGCGATGACAAAACTTTATCGAATTTTGCTACTGGCACTCGGCTGTTGCGCGCCACTCCCGGCATTGGCGGAATCGTTTTTCTACGAGGTCTATGTGCTGGAAGCATCGGGAAAACGACTCCTGTCCAAGGGGGAGAAGCAGTACACACGCAAAGACATCGAGGTAACCAAAATGTCTGGACGGGGCACGGCACTGGCGAACATGAGCCTGGATCTCGGAAACGGTTTCGCCGTCGGGTGCTCTGATGATGGTCAATCCGGCGTTGAAGGCGTTGGATTGTGGATGAATCGCGTTCCTCACGAGGATGAGAGCGATCAATATGCCGGCTTCAGCTGGGAGTTGTACCGGCGCAGCACAGGCGCAACGTTCAAGAAGGTGGAAGGTGACGGTCAAATACGAATTGAGACACGGCGGGCCGGCGAGATCGAGTGGCTAACGCGCGTCGAGTTTCTCGACGACACCGTGTTTCGCCTTGTTGCAAAGCGCGGCGCCAAGCCCAGCGAGATATCGCACGAGATGTTGATCAGGAAGCGGAGTGTGCTCGCCTTTCCGGGGGCTTGATGTTTCACGGCGTAAGCATGAAGCAAGAGCAAGACGGATCGGAATAGAAAAACAAATTGAAGGCTCGCATTTAATCTTGAGAGTTTAGATCTCAAAAAGAATGCGAGCCTGGCCCCAATGGCACTGCCATGCAGGGCCACCCGTGGGAGCGAATCCAGTCCATCGTATTTCCAAAATCTTGGGCGGACTGGGTCCCAGCCTTCGCTGGGACGACGCGTGTTTAAGGGGCCTCGCATTTATTCTTGAGAGAAAAGACCTCGAAAATAATGCGAGCCCATTTAATTCATTTGTGTATCCGTGAATCAGGCGGGTTGCGGCTGCCTTCGCCGCATCGCGAGGATAGGCGGCTCATTCCCCGGCCAAGGTCGAAGCCTTCTTCCGCCTCATTATCTTGAGCAGCCAGCCGCCCCCCGCGGCCAGCAAAACAATCGCCGCAATCGCGAGCAGCAACGGCAGCGGTTTGTCGGTCAGGAGATTTTCGCCGACGACAATGACGCCGACTGCGTAGATCCCCTCGGCGATTCCCATCGCTGCGAAAAATTTCACGAAGGAATAGCGCACGCTGCCGAACAGGTAACCCGGTACTTCGGACGGCACCGCGATACAGAACAGCAGCACGCCCCAGAACGGCATGCGCTTGCCGACCCACTTCTGGTACGTGTCGAGTTTCTCCTCATAACCCAACCGGTTCAGCAGCGGACGCGCCAGGCGACCGATACCCCAGGCGCCCGCCGCGCCCGCCATCCATCCGCCCCAAAGCAAAAAGAACGTGATGAAGTGACCCCAAGCCGCAATGGCGGAGGGCACCAGCACTGCACTGGACGCGAAGGCGATCACTGCCGAAAAGGCGGAGAACAGGAAAAACACCAGCGCGCCCAGCAGCGGGTGCGAGGTCATGACGTCCTCCACCCAACTGGCCATGTCCTCGACCAGTTCCTTGAAAGCCGGCGAATAAATGAGGAAGGCGATGAACGCCGCGCTCGCGATCAATGCCACTCAGAACCAGGGAGAGCGGATCGGGCTTTTTTTCGTTTTTGCGATTACCGTCATTTGCTTTCTTCAATATTCGGGGACCGAACACGGATGTTTTCTGAATACCTGACTGTCGCACGCGAGCGATGCGAGTCAAAGGGCTCAGCGTCGAATGGCACTTACTTAAGCCAACTGTAGCCCGGAAGAAGCGTAGCGGATTCCGGGAAATTTGCGCAAATTGCGGAAGCCACCCCGGAATGCGCTGCGCTACTTCCG
>JANNGY010000153.1:0-9757 GCA_031404095.1 Betaproteobacteria bacterium
TCCGAGCGCAGGCTCACCCAGCCTGGGAGCGGCACGCTCGGGCGGCCGTAGAGGTTTTGCATCGGGTCTTCCAGCCACCAGGCGCGGCCGCCGGGGCGCAGGAAGCGCATCAGGTTGTTGGCCCAGCTTTCCTGGAAATCCTGGCCTTCGTCGATGATCAGTTCGTCGAAGCAGCCGGCCGCATCGGGCGTGTAGGCATCGAGCGCGCCTTCGATCCGGGCGAAGGCACCGGGCTGGTCGAAATCGGGTGGCTCCCCGCGGGCGCGGCGCAGGCGATCGCCCAACTGGTGGTAGGCCGCCACCTCGCCGCCGACCGGCGCGATCAGCGCGATGTGATCGGCGAGCGGGCGGTTGTAGCAGACATAGAGCGGGCGACGGCCGGCCGCAATGGAATCGCGGTAGACCGCCATCGCGAGCTGCGTCTTGCCCGAGCCTGCGGTGGCGATCACGCGCAAGCGAAACGGATCGCACTCGATCTTGCGCGCCCACCGCGCGAGCCCGCCGGAGAGGCGCGTAGTGAGCGTCTGCGCCGCGCCGACCAGCGCATTCACGTCCGGCACGAGCTGCAGGATGTCGCTGAAAAAACGCTGGATCTTCTCCTTCGCCGGCAGCTCCTCGCCCGATTCCGGCAGGATCGTGCGGATGATCGCGAGCAAACTATCCTTCTTCGCCGCATCAACTGTTTTTCCCCTCTCCCGTTTACGGGAGAGGGTGGCCGACAGGCCGGGAGAGGGTGAAGCAGGGATTTCGAGGCGCATGCGCCGAGCCTGCTGAACGGTGGCCCGATGCAGCGGGCCACGCGCCCTGCAAGGAAAGCGGTGGCATAAATTACGGCCGCCTCATTTGTGGACAGCAATTCACCTGGTCATATTCAAATACCATTCGCCCTGTCGAAGGGCCTAGTTCCGAGCGCGCCATCTGCGAGGCGACGTTCTTCTCCTTCCCCGGATAACTCTTGGTCAGGCCACCGGGCGTCTCAGAGAGGAGGCCGGATTTCTGCTCGATCAGGAGGACCTTGCCGGTCGGCCCGACGATGGCGAAATCGATCTCGCCAAAGATCGCATAGTGGCCGCGCTCGACGTGTGTCCAGTGCACGCCGTGATAGATGGCGTAGTGGTCATCGAGACCGGCGGCGATCAGGGCGAGCGTCTGCCGTTCGCGCTCGGCAGCGCCGGTGGCGGCGAGTTCGCGCTAGCCGTCGGGGAATACTTTGGCCATTGGTCAGGCCCGCCGCATCGGGTTGGGATGAAGGCATGATAGCGAAGCGGGAAACGAAACGAGTCGGCGTGTAGGGGCATAAGCCGCGCGGGGCACCCGGCGACGATTCGATGTACGCCATTTCATCCCCGCAAATCTCTCGCGGCGAGTAAAATGAAGTCTATGAAGCTGATCAAGTCAAACCGTTTCCTGCGCTCTTCCCAAGAAGCCGCTGCCGCCTTGTGGGTATCCGCAAAGACATCGTCCGCTGTAGAGGGCATCCACCAGCCGTTTGCGCGCGATGCAAAGAGCGGGCAATTCACCAGCGCAGATAGCCTCACGGCGCATTGGAAGAAACGCGCTTCCAAGTCCGATCGATAATCCGCGAGAACGATTCGCCGAGCGGCGCATAATCGCGGCTCATCGCCGCGCGAATTCCGGCGAAGTAACGCACTTTGCCGCGCCCTTCCAAAGGGGAAAAATCCAACGGTGGCAGGCCAGCCTGCAAACCCATCAGCACTGCTAGCACGCGCGCAACACGACCATTGCCCTCACGAAACGGATGAACAAGAATCAACTCGGCATGCACTTCGGCCAACGCCAGGGCAAGCGCATCATTGGACAAAGGGAGGCATGGCGTATGCCGCGCCAATGGGCCGCGTTCCAGCTCAGCCATCAGGCCAGGCACGAGCGGCGCATGTGCAAACTGCAATCCTCCCTTGCCGATATTTACATCACGATACGTCCCAGCCCAAGCATAGACTGGACCCAACCAAACGCGGTGCAGGCTGCAAACGTCTGCTGCCGTAAAGTGGTGATCCGCAGAGTACGTCTCAACAGATTGTCGCTGTGCCAGCAATAACGCTTGCGACTCGACCAGATTGATATCCCTTACCCGAGTGATTCCCAGCAAATTGCGCAATACGCGCCCGTGCGAACCAGGCTCGAATTCGGCTTGGACTCCTGCAGGGTCATAACGCGTGATCATCGGGTGTGACTCAGCCTTTCGTTGGCAGTATTGCACGTCATGACAAAAGATCGGTGTCCTACACTGTCATTGCTAGATGCGTCGGTTGTCGACTCTCTTCCAAGTACGCAAGGGCAGTTCTTATCCAAAGTCACTTTGATGAAGTCATAGCAATATATTGTTTTTCAACGATTTTTTACTTTATTCCGGTTCCACGTGTGATAAAAGCATGGCACCCCCTGCGTGCCAATCGCGTTGCTATAGCTTACAAACCTTGTATTCCCGTCGAACCCATTGATCAGCATATGCTCAGTGTAAATAAGCAACTCTAGCACTGGAGCGGCTTCTGGCGGGATTTGTAGCCAGAATCCGCTCCAGTTCTAGATTTTTGTTACGTTATTGTCCCGGATTAAGTCCGGGACCCAAGTTTCGTTAGCCCGCGCCAAACCTCAACCCAACGCCACCCAAATCACCGCACCTGATGGATGCACATACTCGCGCGGCACCGCAAACGCCTCTACTTCCTCAAGAACCCATGCATAGTCGTACTTGGCCACCTCCGGCAATGCCAGCCGCTCCGGCGTGATCAGATGGCGATCCTGCGACTTCAGTCTCTCATCGATTGAAAGGGGACCAATGCAGTCGACCAAATTCGCCTGGCCCCAGATCTTGCCGCTGCCGGACTTAATCAAGCCGATGCGGCCTCGGGTTTTGGTGGGCTTGCTGCGCATCTCCCAAGTCTTCCTACCTGCGAGAATATTGTCGATGTGTGGGCTTTTGATCATGAGTGCTTTTTTCATTTATTTTCTCAGTTAGTAATCCGTTCATTGCTTCAAGAATGGCGGCGATTCAATGCCGCCGAATACGTCTCACGCGATGGCCGACCGTCATCACCGCACCGTCGTCGCTCACCACCGCGTAGGAATTCAGTTGCCGTTCGATACGCCGGTACTGGTCCGATCCACACTGCTTTTGCAGGCGATGTCGTGCCTGCTTGTCAAAGTAGACAATCGTCGCGCCGTGGTGATCATGCACCTCCGTGCCGCACTGCAACAAAAAATCAACGATTTGGGCATTGATTCCGCGCTGCTGCATCCGGGCCATTGCGTGTTGGGTCAGCTTTTCCATCGTTAGAACCTCCGAATTGAGATCACAAACGAAGAATACGGCCACCAGTGGCTCACAGAATGAGCGACAAATGAGATGCTTGGTTGACATGCGCACGTACTCCGCCGCGCGCACGCGGGGCGTGTCACAGGCCGGGATGGTGTATTCAATGATGGGCATGGTGGTCTCCGCGAAAGGGTGGGAGCCCATTGTTCACCAATCAAAGCGTCTGGAAATTGAAGAGCTGCGGTTGCAGTTTTATGTGAGACCGGACTCTAGTAAGCGCTGTAACTCTCGCAGGCAATTCACATCGCGCAATCTTGGGGGGCACCTAAGAAAATAGCGCAAGGTATTCATCCGATATTGGCTCCGTGACCTTATCTCGCACCCACACAATCCCGCTAGTCGCAGCGGCCTTCGAGTAGGCCCATTTCGCCACTGTCCAGCTACACTTTTTGTCGGCGATAATTCCAGCCGCACACAAACTGCCGGCAATCTCGGCACCTTGCTGCTCATTGCGTTCCAGCCACTTGTCGAGATGCGGCCGCGCGGCCAGCATCGCCGACTTGTGACCATTGCATCTGGTGTGGGCCAAAACGAAGTTGTGGGCTAGGTCCCTTGGATATCTTATCCAAGGGATGAAGTGATCGACTTCTCCACTACCGCAAATGGCATCTCCACAGTAGAAACATCGGCCAGACTGCATCAGGGTCAATGCGACGTATGCAGCCTGAAGTGATTGGCGCGAGGTACCAAACATGAAGGATTCAAGATCATCGGCCTGCCCAATGATTTCCGTATTACGGCTGTTCTGCCTGATGTGTGCGATCCAGGCTGCCCTCGCAAGCTGTTGAATGAGCCCATGAAATGTCCGCAGCATGAATGCGACGCCTGGCTTCAAAACCAGCTTACCGTCTTGTGGAGGAAACTCGTAGAGGAAGGGTACGGCCACACCGCCGATGTTTTGCAGATATCGCACAGGCATCTGGCGCACGACTTGAGTGATTTGCCGGACAGCATCTGGCCACTGTCTTAGTTGCTTCGCTTGCACCAGTGTATTTGCACCGCAATCGCGTAGCCTCAAAAGCACATTGATGACTGCCGCCTGGGTGCCACGATTTTGCGCAAGAATGTCGACCGTTGCTCCGTAACTTCCGGACGAGTAAGGGACGGTTTGTGGCCAATACACTTCGGCAACCTTTTCGCCGACGTGAATTAGTTCGAGTTCGAGGGTCCCACCATCGTCGGCCCCTCGCTCCACAGCGAGTTCTGCCAAGGAAACGAGGAGTGCATATTTGTAGGTCGCGCTAAAAGTTCCGTCCTCAAACAGGCTTTGAATTTGTTGGAGGAATTGAATCTGCTGGTCCGAAGTGGGCCGTGGCCAAGTTGTCATCGTTTTGACCAGTAGTCGGCTTTCTCAGGAATTAGCCAGCGGATACCACCACGTGGATCGCCCCTATCTCCTGTAAATCTTGGGATCAAGTGAATGTGCAAGTGCAGAACTGTCTGCCCCGCTGCCTGACCGTCATTGATGCCAACATTGTATCCGTCGGGATGCAATTCCTCATCCAGTCCGAGTTTGGCACTATCCAACAATTGCAACATTGCGATGCGTTCGTCACTCGTGGCATCAAAGAATGAGGCAACGTGGCGTCTCGGAATGATAAGGGTATGGCCTGGCGAAATGGGAAACGCATCGCGAATGCTAAAGGCGAAATCGTTTGCGAGAACGACGCGATTGACATGGACCGTACAGAAAGGACAGGACACATTCATTCCGAGAGCATTGAGGTCAAGTAGATTTCGATGAAGCGTGCGGGGGTTGCGATGCCTGGGCAAAGCTCTGCGCGCGTTGCCACACGGTGTTTACTAATCGTATGAACTATGCAGCCAGTCTAAATTGCTCAAACCTGATCGCCAATCTCTCACTGTCAGGATGATCTCTTTTCCTTTTAGGCAGATGCAGCGCGCCATGGTGCAAATGCTTTAATGCCTCAAGCAGCGGGCCATCGTGTTGCACCAGTAGTCTTTCGGCGACATGAATCTTGAAATCCGGGTCAATGCCAATCAAATGCGCATCAAATGCCGCGTGATGAATCTTTGACAACGGGATTCCATTCTGGACAATCGGCTGGCCAAATTTTTCGTTCTTGTCTTCAATAATGTGCGCTGCATCCAATAGCAAGGATTCCGGCAATCCTGAAAGCGCGCACCTACCGTTGTACGCCGAAATCACCGCCTCTCTAAATGATGCCTGGTGTAGGCGCTGCTGAACTTCGCGCAATGCGTACCTGCGAGCTGCCGACGTATCAGGCATGCGCGCCTGAAAGAGACCTGGCTGCGTGAATGCTACTTTGGCACACAGCTGTAGCCTGTCCCACCCAACGATGAATACAGGAAGAATTGCTTTGTAATAACCGGGCGCTACACCGAGGAAATAAACTATCGGTACCGCATTTTCCATCGCTTCGCGCAACCATCTGTTTTCAGCTGCCTCGGGATCACTTCCCATGAAGGCATAGTCGACGGTCTCGTCCCCATCGTAAATTTGTGAGTGCACCACCCGCTGATCGTCATACCAAACTTTGGCGCCTGGGCGCGGGAAGACGGTTCTGATGGAGAGCAGTCGCTGCATTCTTGCTGGTTTAAAAATTCCACGCTGCGGGTTTACTAACGGAATTCGCTCACCTTGAAATATGAATCCTGCCTTAAGGTCAGTTGAGGACAAATGGTCATGAGTCTGGCTCAGACGCAGCAAGTGTTCGAACGCAGCAAGTCGAACGGGGTCCTCGCCGACCATTTGCCGCTCAGAGGTGTTCTGGTAATTTTTGATCACGCTTGGCCCAATCTGAATTTGCTAACTCTAGCCCTAGAGCGGCCCCTGGCTGTTTTTTGGCCCGAACAGCGCGCCGGTGCTAGTATTTACCATCCTTCGTGACAATCACGCAAGCCATCAACGCGTGCTACACAAGTTACGCCTGAACGCCTTGCGCCAGCAGTAGTCCAACCACTTGTATTCGTCAGACGGCCAGGCGTGGCTGCATGAGTTGCTCCTGCGCCGTCAATTGGTGGAGCCCATTGCGAGGCATGCGCGGGGCGGGTCAGGTGTTTGATCTTGCCCGTTCGCTGCGTCGATCGCCATTTCATTGTTTCAAACAGGAGTCTTTATGCGCAAAGTTCGATTAGCTGTTTCGGTATTGTTGCTGGCCTACGTGGCGCCTGCCTTGGCGGTGGATGCCAATGTGCGGGTGATTATTTCCGGCGAGGTCCGGCCGGGGGTGTATGGGCAGGTGGAGTTCGGCAAAGCGCCGCCGCCGCCGCTGGTTTATGCGCAGCCGGTGACCATTGTCCGGCTGCCGCAGCCGATGCCGGTCACGCCGCTCTATTTGCATGTGCCGCCCGGGCATGCCAAGCATTGGGACAAGCATTGCCGCGAATACAACGCTTGCGGCTCGCCGGTGTATTTTGTGAAGTCGGCGGAGTATGAGGAGAAGAAGGGGAAGAAGGAAAAGAAGGAAAAGAAGGAGAAGAAGGAGAAGGATTGAGGGGTGGTGAAGATTGAGGGTGGTGGCGACTGGGTGGCCCGATAGGGCCAGCCCCTCCCAGCGTTCGCTGGGACGACGGGTATGGGGATGAAGGAGGCTTACTCGTACTTTCAAAGGTAGAGGGGCAGTTTGGATGCGCTGCAAATCCCTCGCGCCTTGCAGGCCGCGTGGCCCGCTGCATCGGGCCACCGTTTCGAGGGCGAGCGCGCGACAGCAAGAAAGTTGGGACGTGGTACATGTCGGCGATATCGGCATGAGCCGCGCCACGGATGCGGGGATTGTCGAATGAGCCGCGAGGGCTTGAACGCAGTGGGTGTGCGGCTTCATTTTATTCGGATGGTGGGAATGGGGAGTTTGAAACACTGCAAATCCCCCTCAATCCCCCTTTAAAAAGGGGGAAGTGGTGCGCGGCGGGCGCGGAGCTTACTTGGCTACGTTGGTGAGGTTGATCACCGCGGCCCGCACTTCTTCCGCCACGGCAATCAAATCGGCGAGCAGTTGTTCGTCGGCCTCCAGATGTCCTTCGTATTCCGCCGTATTCCTGATGTCGTGGGCTTTCGCGAGTACGCGCCATTTGGCGGCGGGGAGGTTCAGCGTATGTGCCAGTGTCTGGAAAACGAGGTAACGGTTTTCTGAGCGGTAGCCGTGCCAGCGTAACGCGGCGAGCGAAAACGCGTGTGCCACGTTGTAAGCGAGATCAAATCGGCTTTCGAACGCATTATCCTGGTTCTTGGCATCCTTGAACCGGCGCTCGCCTAGCGCAATCAGGCCGTTGATGTCGGCCTGCGCGGGTACCTCGGTCTTGAGGCCGCCGGTTTTGACCAGGTTCTCAAGGGCAGCGATCTTGTCAGCCAAGGTCCGACTCGCTGCCGATCAGGAATATCTTGGGTTGTGACAGCACACGATCCACAAAACTATTCGATCCGCGCTTCTTAGCCAATTCCGCCGGGGTGTAGATGGTGGGATTTATCCGGCGGCCGAGGCGTACCTCGGTGGCTGCGATGGTGGTGTAAAGGTCGGGATAGGCGATTTTTTCGCCGATGATCATGACGTCGATGTCGCTCACTGCCGTATCGCCACCCTTGGCGATCGAGCCATAGACGAATGCGACGCGGATTTTGCGGGCGAATGGTGCCAGCGCGGCACGCAACGGCTCGGCAATGCCGACAGTCTTGCTGATAATGCCGACCAGTTCGGCGTAGATTGGCGATTCGGGCGCCGCTTGAAAGTGTTTTTGGTTGCCCACGCGTGAGGTGGTGACCAGCCCTGCCGCCTCCAGGCGCGCGAGCTCGCGCTGCACCGCGCCGGAACCTGCGCCGGCCAGCGCGATGATTTCATTGGCAAAGAAACTGCGGTCGGGCTGGCCGAACAGCAAGCCCAGTACGCGTTGCTGGGTGGTTGAAAAAAGTGCGGCGGCGAGGCCGGGCTTGGGTTTGTCGCGCGCAGGGGTTCGCGCGGCGGTGGCGGCGGTCGTCTTTCGAGGTTTGGTCGGCGTTGTGGCTGGCGTACCCATTTTGGGCATTTTAATACCCAATTTGGGTATTTTCAAGGTTTTGTTTATTTGGGTGGCAGTGATAGGAGTGTGCTGCCGAGGCGCGGACCTATTGATGCGGAAATTAAATATGCTGCGACTTCCACAATACGTCGTTCCCGCGGAGCCTGCCCCGGCAAGCAGTAAGCCGGGGCCGGGAATCCAGCGGCGTAGGCCGAAAAGTCACTGGGGTGAACGCATGCGTTCACCATGCGCGGGGACGACGATCTAGACGTGTTTACATGCCGCATCAATAGATGCGTTTGCCATTCATTTAGCGCCAGCTTCGCGCTTCTGCTTACGCGCCCATGCGACGGCTTTGGGGATGTCTTTCGCGTTGATGCCAAGTTGGGCCAGCTTTTCCTGCGCGGCTTCGAGGCCACTGTGTTCTACGGGCGTGAGAATGATGCTTTGGCCTGCGATCCGTACGCTGTAGTAGTCGGCGCGCACCTTTTCGACGATGGCCTCGGGAAGGAATAGTTGGTTTTCGGCGGTGAGTTTTGCGAGCATGAGGGGCTTTACGGGTTGTTTTGCTTTCTTACTTTATGCGATTTTGTGAGGGGTTGGGATATTGGTGGCTTGGATGCGCTGCAAATCCCTCCCGCCTTGCAAGCCGCGTGGCCCGCTGCATCGGGCCACTGTTTCGAGGGCGAGCGGCATGCCGCTCGAATTCCCCTCTCAACCCTCCCTTTTCCAAAGGGAGGAGCGGAACGCTCCGGACACGGGCTATCGCCGAGGCACTCCTCCCTTTTTAAAGGGAGGGTTGAGCCGGGAATTCGCGAAGCATGCTTCGCGCCGGTGAAACGGTGGCCCCATGACGGGGGCCACGCGGCCTGCAAGGTGGGAGGGATTTTCGGTGCCGGCATGGCGGAACAGGCCGGCGAACAAGCCGATCCACCAAGTTACCTGCGAACTGGCTTGGCACAGTGACGAGGCGCACGGTGGAGTACTTTTTCAAGTCAAAGTAGCGTCCTTTTAACTGTCCATGTAGTTATTACAATTAACTTAATATTGTTATTTGTCATATAGATATACAAAGTATAAACTGTCCATTGTTATGTCCAACTTACTGTCCATATATGGCTGATATCAATCAGTTTCAACCGCTGTTTCCTGAGGATCGGGTTCTGGGGCCGTTGCATGAATTGGCTGCAGAACTGGTGAGGGAGTGTCACACCTTGCAGGGCCAGGCCAGTGGGCCGATGGCGCGTGCGTTGGGCCCGCGGCTCCGCGCGATGAATTCGTATTACACGAACAAGATCGAAGGGCATGGAGGTGGTGCTGCTGCTGGCAACGATCGGTCAACGATTCAAGTTCTCGCTGTTGCCTGAGCACCCGGTAAGCTTGCTGCCGGCGATGTCGTTGCGACCGAGGGATGGAATCAAAGTTATCGTCAAGAGTCGATGAAAC
>JANNGY010000154.1:0-4379 GCA_031404095.1 Betaproteobacteria bacterium
TTTTGAGCCTCGCCATGTTGGCTTCGATGTGGTTTGTGCATTCGCTTGGTCAGAAGCAAACGAAGTTGAGGTGGGGGCTTGCGCTTGCGCTCTCCGGGGTGACTGCCGGCAACACCGCCCTCTGCACAGTCGGCCTGACCGGCAACGACCTGCATTATCGCGGCTATGACATTCTCGATGTCGCCGATGCTTGCGAGTTCGAGGAGATCGCCTATCTGCTGGTGTACGAAAAACTGCCCAATGCCACCGAACTCGCGCACTACAAGAACAAGCTCAAGGCGCTGCGCGGCATTCCGATGGCCGTGCAGGATGTGCTCGAATCGCTGCCCGCCTCCACCCACCCCATGGACGTGCTGCGCACCGGCTGTTCGGCGCTGGGATGCACGTTGCCGGAAAAGGACGACCACAACATTGGTGGCGCCAGGGACATTGCCGACCGGATGATGGCCTCGTTTGGCTCGATGCTGGTTTACTGGTATCACTTCGCGGTCAACGGCAAGCGTATCGACGTGGAAACCGACGATGACTCGATCGGCGGCCACTTCCTGCACCTGCTCCACGGCAAAAAGCCGAGTGACCTGTGGGTGCGCGCCATGCACACCTCACTGGTGCTGTATGCCGAGCACGAATTCAATGCCTCGACGTTCGCCGCCCGCGTCATCGCCGGCACCGGGTCGGATATGTACTCGTCGATCACCGGCGCCATCGGCGCATTGCGCGGCCCCAAGCATGGCGGCGCCAACGAAGTGGCTTTTGAGATCCAGTCACGCTATGAAAACCCGGATGAGGCGGAAGCAGACATCGTCCGGCGCGTCGGCGAGAAACAGGTCGTCATCGGCTTCGGTCATCCGGTGTATACCGTGTCTGATCCACGCAACAAAGTCATCAAGGAAGTGGCCCGCCGCCTGTCGAAGGACGCCGGCAACATGAAACTGTTCGATATCGCCGACCGTCTCGAGACGGTAATGTGGCGCGAGAAGAAGATGTTCCCCAACCTCGACTGGTTCTCGGCCTGCTCGTATCACATGATGGGTGTGCCGACGTCGATGTTCACGCCACTGTTCATCATTTCGCGCACATCCGGATGGGCCGCGCACGTGATCGAACAGCGCATCGACGGCAAGATCATCCGCCCGTCGGCGAACTACATGGGGCCGGACAATCTTGAATTCGTACCGCTCAAGGAGCGTGACTAGTATTGAATCGTCGTCCCCGCCCTCGAAAGTCTTGATCGGGGGCGGGAACGACGAAATTTGTTGATGTCGCTGCAAATTCTTGTGCAACGACATTTCCCCAGGGGGTCCATCATGATCGAACCACGCAACGTCACGCTGGGACAATGCATCGAAATCCTGGAGGCGCGCCGCCAATTGCTGTCCGAGGAACTCAAAGAGTACGCGAAGCCGGTACCCACCTGCGATGTCGATTTCAACACGTTGCTGGCCGAACGCGCCGAACTGACCATCGCTCTGTCACATCTTCGTCCGCTTTGCCGTGGCGAAATGAAGATTCCGCTGGCGCGCGAAGACCTGGTTACACACTGAACCAAAACCCGACGTACCTTTAAAGTCCACCGCCCATGAATACCGCAAACCGCAAGCCCCTTCCCGGCACCACGCTCAGCTATTTCGATGCGCGCGCCGCTGTCGACGCAATCAGTCCCGGCGCCTACGACAAGCTGCCTTACACCTCGCGGGTACTGGCCGAAAACCTGGTTCGCCGCTGCGATCCCGCCATGCTCACTGATGCGCTGAAACAGTTCATCGAACGCAAGCGCGACCTGGATTTCCCGTGGTTCCCGGCGCGCGTCGTGTGTCACGACATCCTCGGGCAAACGGCGCTGGTCGATCTGGCCGGCTTGCGCGATGCCATCGCCGACCAAGGGGGCGACCCGGCGCAGGTGAATCCGGTCGTGCCCGTACAACTGATCGTCGATCACTCGCTCGCCGTGGAGTACGGCGGCTTCGACAAGGAGGCGTTTGCCAAGAACCGCGCGGTGGAAGACCGGCGCAACGAGGACCGCTTCCATTTCATCGACTGGACCAAGCGTGCGTTCAAGAACGTCGATGTGATCCCGCCGGGCAACGGCATCATGCATCAGATCAACCTGGAGCGGATGTCACCTGTTGTTCACAGCAGGGACGGCGTTGCCTTCCCGGACACGCTGGTCGGCACCGACAGCCACACGCCGCACGTTGATGCGCTCGGCGTCATCGCCATCGGCGTCGGCGGACTGGAAGCGGAAAGCGTCATGCTGGGCCGCGCCTCGTGGATGCGCCTGCCCGACATCGTTGGCGTGGAACTATCCGGCAAGCCGCAACCCAACATCACCGCCACCGACGTGGTGCTGGCGATGACCGAGTTCCTGCGCAAGGAAAAAGTGGTCGGCGCGTATCTCGAGTTTTACGGCGAAGGGGCGGCGGCGTTGACGCTGGGTGATCGCGCGACCATTTCCAACATGGCCCCCGAATACGGCGCGACAGCCGCGATGTTCTTCATAGATCGCCAGACCATCGACTACCTGAAGCTCACCGGCCGCGCCGACGAACAGGTCAAACTGGTGGAGACCTACGCCAAACACACGGGCCTCTGGGCCGATGCGTTGACAACGGCCGAATACGAGCGCGTACTCGAGTTTGACCTCTCCAGCGTGGTGCGCAATATGGCGGGCCCCTCGAATCCCCACAAGCGGCTTCCGACCTCGGCGCTGGCCGAACGCGGCATCGCCGGCGAGTGGGAGGAAGTCCCGGGCCAGATGCCCGATGGCGCGGTCATCATCGCCGCCATCACCTCCTGCACCAACACCAGCAATCCGCGCAACGTCATTGCGGCCGCTCTGCTGGCGCGCAACGCCAACCAGCGCGGCCTGACGAGAAAGCCCTGGGTGAAGACCTCGCTGGCGCCCGGCTCGAAAGCGGTGCAGCTCTATCTCGAGGAAGCCAAGCTCCTGTCGGAACTGGAACAGCTGGGCTTCGGCATCGTGGCTTTTGCCTGCACGACCTGCAACGGGATGTCCGGCGCACTCGATCCGGCGATCCAGAAGGAAATAATCGATCGTGATTTGTACGCGACGGCGGTGCTGTCGGGTAACCGCAATTTCGACGGCCGCATTCATCCCTATGCCAAGCAGGCCTTCCTTGCTTCGCCGCCACTGGTAGTGGCTTATGCCATCGCCGGCACGGTGCGATTCGACATCGAAAAGGATGTTCTGGGTACGGATACGAATGGGCGACCCGTCACACTCAAGGACATCTGGCCCACCGACGCCGAAATCGATGCGGTCGTCGCATCCAGCGTGAAGCCCGAGCATTTCCGAAAGGTGTATGAGCCCATGTTCGCGATCAAGGCCGACAGCGGCGCGGCGGTCAGCCCGCTCTACGCCTGGCGTCCGCAAAGCACTTATATCCGCCGCCCGCCGTATTGGGAAGGCGCCCTCGCCGGCGAACGCACGATGAAAGGCATGAGGGCGCTGGCCGTGCTGCCGGACAACATCACCACCGACCACCTCTCGCCGTCCAACGCCATTCTGCCCGACAGTGCGGCCGGCGAATACCTGGCAAAGATGGGCCTGCCTGAAGAGGACTTCAATTCCTACGCCACCCATCGCGGCGACCACCTCACTGCCCTGCGCGCGACTTTCGCCAACCCGACGCTCGTGAATGAAATGGCAGTGGTCGACGGCAAGGTGAAGAAAGGGTCGCTTGCCCGCATCGAGCCGGAAGGCAAGGTCACGCGCATGTGGGAGGCGATCGAAACCTATCTGGAACGCAAGCAGCCCCTCATCATTATCGCCGGCGCTGACTACGGCCAGGGATCCTCGCGAGACTGGGCGGCGAAGGGCGTGCGCCTCGCCGGCGTGGAAGCCATTGCCGCCGAGGGATTCGAGCGCATACATCGCACCAATCTCATCGGCATGGGTGTATTGCCGCTGGAATTCAAGGCCGGCACGACGCGCCTCACGCTGGGCATCGACGGCACCGAGACCTACGACGTTGTCGGCGAACGCACCCCGCGCGCGGCCTTGACGCTGGTGATGCATCGCAAGAATGGCGAGAAGGTTGAAGTGCCGGTGACCTGCCGGCTGGATACCGCCGAGGAAGTGTCGATCTACGAGGCAGGCGGCGTGCTACAGCGGTTTGCGAAAGATTTTCTGGAATCACGCAAAGCGGCATAGGCCAAAAACACAGGCCAACCATCACGAAGCGGAATCGAACATGGCTCAAGTACCCCAAATTAAAATCCCCGCCACCTACATGCGTGGCGGCACCAGCAAGGGTGTGTTCTTCCGCCTGCGGGATCTGCCTGCTGCCGCGCAGTTGCCCGGCGCCGCACGCGACGCGCTGCTGTTACGCGTCATTGGCAGCCCGGATCCGTACGGC
>JANNGY010000155.1:0-7425 GCA_031404095.1 Betaproteobacteria bacterium
AACCTGGTACCGGCTCGCTCAGCGCGGAGTCCAGGTTGAATAAATGCTGCTGCGCATTGAACACCGCCGAGCAGCGGCCGCAGCGCACCCAGCCGTCGGAGACCTTCAACTGATCGTCGACGACACGGAAGACCGTGCCGCAATCGGTACAGCGCGTGGCCAGGTTCATCACGAAATCATGCCATGGCTGGCGCAAGCGGCTGGGTCGCAGTCATCAGGATCCAACCTTCCTGCCGAAGCAAAGCAGTTTGCTTCGGCGAAACCCCTGCAGAGCTGTCTTCAGCAATCAAGGCGGTGGTCATATCCCGCTCCTGCAAAAATGGGGCAGGCCATGCACGGCCTGCCCGCCCTTCAGGCACCGAAGCAAAGCAGTTTGCTTCGGCGAAACCCCTGCAGAGCTGTCTTCAGCAATCAAGGCGGTGGTCATGCGATATTTCCTTTTACAGATGTGGTGTCGGATCGATTGCCAACGCTGTCCGCCAGCGGCAAATCAATTACCGCAATGAATCCATGCGGCGCATTGCGCGAAACGATAAGGTGCGCCTGATCAGAAAACAGCACGCGAAGGCGCTGGCGAATATTGTCCAGCCCCACCCCGCCGCCCCCGGACGTCGAAATATTCGGCCCTTGCCCGGTATCTTTCACGGTGATACGCAGGCGGCTGGCATTGGCGGCCGCGCTCACCTCAATCCTTCCCCCTTCGAGGCTCGGCTCCAGGCCGTGTTTGATCGCATTTTCCACCAGCGATATCAGCATGGCCGGCGGCACGGGCAGGTGTTGCAATTCATCGGGAAGGTCGAGCGAGAATTCGAGCCGGTCGTGCATCCGCAACTGCATGATGGCGAGATAGGCCTGCATCACCTTGAACTCGCGCTTGAGCGTGGTCGTGTCCTCGCGCAGACTCGCCAGCCCGCCGCGCAGGAAAGTGATCAGCTGTGCGGTCAACTCCGCCGCTTCAGGCGCCTTTCCCTCGGCCAATTGCCGGACCGACGCCAGCGTATTGAACAGGAAGTGCGGTTCGACCTGTGCCTGCAGCAACTTCAGGCGTGCATCGGCCAACTGGCGTCCCATACGCTCCTGCTGCGTCTGCCGCTCGAGTTGCTGGTTGCGGCGCAGCAACTGGCCACGCCGGTATTGCACGATGCTGACCATCAGCACCGCATAGACCATGCCGGCGATCAATCCGCCCACCAGGATCTTTGGCGCGGCGCGCACGAACTGATCGGCCAAGCCAGCCAGCGAATCGGTCTGCGCGATATTGGCGCCGAGGCCGCCGGCAATCGCGCCGGCCAGCGTGACGCCCACCAGCAGCACCAGGCTGCGGGTACCGGTCTTGAATCGCGACGGGCCAAACCAGGCGCCGGTGAATGCAACGATCATCGACATCAGGATGACCGCGCTGAGGCCAAGCGCGGCGAGCCAGCCCAGATTGCCCAAGAGCGACCTGGCGAGAACGCCGCCGGCAAGCCAGAGCGAAATACCGATCGCGAGGTAACGGATTCGGCGCTTGCGAAAATTGGCGTCGAACGCCTGCAGGTCGGCACGCTCGCTGCTGGTAAGCCCGGCAAGTCCGCGGGCTTCGGCGCGCGCATACCAGTTCCTGAATAGTTGGATGGGGTTCATGGAATTCATGTCAGGTCAAGAGACTACCGAACATCGCCGCCGGCAACAATGATCGCGCGATGAATGACGAATGGGTGGGACGAACGAGGCGCAGACGATTTCTGCCGGCGGTTCGGCGTCTGGTCCAGGGGCTTGTTGAAATTTGAGATATTCATTTTTTGGAGTGTTGATTGTCAGGCACTTCTCCCTTTGAAAAGGGAGATTGAGAGGGATTTTCGGGCGCCAATGCTACGCGAACACCCATAAATCCCCCTCAGTCCTTGCAGGACGCGCAGCCCACTGCATTGGTCTGCCGTTCCGCAGGCGAGCGGCATGCCGCTCGAAACCCCTGCTTCACCCCCTTTTTCAAAGGGGGAAGTTGTCTGCACTGCAGTCCCGCTGCCAGACATGGCTGGCGTGTGTAAACTGTTGCGGTCGCGCCAACCCGGTGCCGACAGCCATTTTCCGGAGGAACAAAGCATGGCCGATATCGTCCTGCATCGAACCCACCATCTCGGACTCAAGGGCGCGCGCGCGGCTGCCGACCGGATGGCGGAAAAACTCGACGAGAAATTCGATCTCACCAGCGAGTGGCAGGGCGATACCCTGCATTTTCATCGTTCCGGCGTAAACGGCCATCTCGCGGTCACCGATCACGACATGAAACTGGACGTGGTGCTGGGGTTCATGCTGAAAATGATGAAGGGGCCGATCGAACGAGCGGTGCATGAGCAGCTCGACAAGGTTCTGGACGCCGCACCAGCCAAACCGCCGGCAAAAAAACCGGCACCCAAGTCTGCCGTGAAAGCGGTGTCGCCCGCAAACGCGAAAAAGCCCGCTGCCCGGAAAAAGTAGCCGGCCGCGCAGCGCCGGCTCAGGCCACTGGTTGCGACTGATCGGCGGCAAACCTGCGCCAGAACGCGTTGAGGTCGCGTATCGCATGTTCGTTGTCGCGGGCAAAGGCCTCGCGTTCACGCTCACTCTTGGCGCGATAGTGTGCGGCATCGCGGTCGCGTCCCAGGTTCGCATACATGTCCGACATTCGTTCGCAGGTGACCGCCACCTTCTCGGTCGGGCGGTTGGCATCGGCAATCTCGTAGGCTTCTTCCAGCGCGGCCAGCGCATTGTCGAATTGCCCTTCCGTCGCGTACACCTTGCTGATCTCGATATTGGTGTCGATCAGGCGCGGGTTGTGGCGGATCTGCGTGGCGCGCAGCAGAGCTTCGCCGAGCGCGTATAACGCTTCCTCATTTCGCCCCTGCAGGGCGCGCAACTGCCCGAGGCAAAACAGCGCCCGCGCCTCGGCATCGATATTCGTCTCGGCCGTGGCAATCGCCAGTACCCGCTGGATGCGGCGTTCGGCCTCATCCGCCGCATCAGGAAACTCTCCAGCGGTGGCCGCCTTCGCCCGCTGTACCTGGAGAAACGCCTGATTTCCCTCCATCAGATAGCCGGGCGTCATCATGGCGGCGCGCCCGTCGGCGCGAGTGACGAGCGCAATACCCTGCGCGTATTCCCGGTCGGCATCTTCGAAACGCAGGTGGTTGCCGTAGACCAGGCCGATGGTATTGTGAATACGTACCTTGAGCGCGACGTCGCCAAGGGAATCTGCCTCGGCCCGGCACACCAGCAACATGGCGAGCACGACACTGTCTACATCAAGGATATAGCTTGCCGAGCCGGCCATGGTCGTCAATGCATACGCCGCCGCGCGCCGATTCGCAAGCTGGCGCGCCAGGCCGATGACGTCGATCGAAGTCGCAATCGCCTCGATAAAGGAACCATTGGCGGACTGGCACAGCGCCAGGGCATTCAGGGCCTCCAGTTCAGCCTCCGGGCTTTCCTGTCGCGCCATCCGGTAGGCATGGCGCGCGAGTCCGATGCTCGAACGCGTATCGCCGCGTCGCGAACTGCGGATGGCGTTATCGCAGGCTGCCTGCAAGGCCTCGGAAATCATCGCGTTATCGGTTCAGCTTTAAATCGGGAATATCAGACAACTGGTGGTGGCGTGGGCCAGCACTTTGCCTTGCGTATCGACCAGGCGGCCTTCTGCCACCCCCAGCCGCCGGCCGACATTGATTACCTCACCCAAGCCGCGCACCAGCCCGGTTTGCGAGCTAATCGGCCGCAGGAACGTAATCTTGAATTCAATCGTAGTGTAGCCGGATCCGGCTTCCAGCATGGTCTGTACGGCGCAGGCCATGCAGGAATCGAGGATGGTGGCGGCAAATCCGCCGTGGACCGAACCCAGCGGGTGGTAGTGCTCGGCGCCCGGCGTCGCCTCGAAGACGGTGCGGCCCTTTTCCGCCTCGACCAGGTGCATGCCCAGCAATTGGCCGATCGGCGGCTGCGGATACTTGCCGGCAATGATTCCCGTCAGCAGCTCGAGACCGGAAATCGTCTTGAGCATCTCCATGCCAACAACGCCATAGTTCATGTCTCGCCTCCCAGTTTCTCCCATTCGGCGACGATGGCAAACGGATCGGGGTGATTGTCGAACAGGCGCTTGATCAGCAGTATCTCGCGCTCGGCGATGGTTTCCAGGAAGTGCTCCGCGCCATTCATGTGCAGGAAAGCGCTGAATCCCGCCTCCAGGAACCGCTGCATTTCACCCAGTCCGGTCACCTGCGCAGGCTTTCGCAGCAACTTCAGTGTCGAATAGAGCAGCGGTTTCTTGACCATCCGATCGAGGCCGGCGCCAACGCGTTTCATCAGTTCGACCTGGTGCAGGCGATCCTCGCGCCGGCCAACGGCACGGAAAGCGATGGCATAGCGGGCCTCTGTCAGCGTGGCGCCATCGATTTGGCGCACAATCGCCTGATCGAACTCCTCGGCCATCACGTCCAGTTCCAGCGCGCGGTCGACGGTTTCAAACGCGGATTTCGGCAACAGGCGTTTCATGGTCGGATACATGCGGATCAGGTCGCGATCACGGATCGCCGAATCGCTGGTGCCGTAAAGCTCGTTGAGAAAAAACGCCACGGCCTGCGCATAGCGCGGGTCCGCGGCCAGATCGGCGTAGCTGCGCCGCAGGCGCTTCTGCTGCCAGACCTTGACGGCCGTCACTTGCGCATGAAACGCCGCGTCACCGGCGGCGAGATTCTCGCGCCCGCGCAACGCCTCGAGTTGTTTAAGCCGGTCGAGCATCACTTGCTCCGACGAATAGGACGTCTATATTTTGTTGCGCCGCACAAGATTAGAGCTTGCAATCTAATTGAGTTCCTGCACGCGCGGCACCCACTGGTATTCTACTCAGCAATCCCCACTTAATTTCGCACATGGACCTTAGCCAGCCTGCCATTGACGTTTCAGCCGCCTTGAACAACGCGTTGAATTCGGCGCGCAGGGCATATGAAGGTGATCGGATTCCGTCCGCTAACTCGCGTCGCGAAGCCCTTTCGCGGCTGGAAACGTTGCTTTCCGCAAACGCCGGCGCCATCGAAGCGGCGATCAGCGCCGACTTCGGCAACCGCTCGGCGCACGAAACCCGCCTGCTGGAACTGTTTCCGGCACTGGGTGCCGTGCGCGACGCCCGCAAACACGTGAAATCGTGGATGAAGTCGAAGCGTTTCTGGGCGTCGATGTGGTTTCTGCCCGCGCGCAACGAAATCCGCCCGCAGCCACTGGGCGTCATTGGCATCATCGTGCCGTGGAATTACCCGGTCTACCTGGCCGTCGCGCCGCTGGCCGCCGCGCTGGCCGCCGGTAACCGCGTCATGATCAAAATGAGCGAATTCACGCCGAAAACGAGTGAGTTGTTTGCGAATCTGATTGTTAAGACGTTTCCGGCCGACCAGGTCACCGTCATCATCGGCGGCGCCGACATCGCACGTCTGTTCGCCAGCCTGCCTTTCGATCATTTGCTGTTCACCGGCTCGACCTCAGTCGGTAAACATGTGATGCGCGCCGCCGCGGAAAATCTCACGCCGGTCACGCTGGAACTGGGCGGCAAGTCGCCGGCGATCGTCGGACCGGAATGCCGCATCGACGAGGCGGCCGAAAAAATCATGTTCGGCAAATGCCTCAATGCCGGGCAGACCTGCATCGCGCCGGACTACGTGCTGCTGCCGCGCGCGCAGGAACAGGCGTTCGCGATCGCGGCACAGCGCGCGGTCGCCAACCTGTACCCGACGCTGGCGCGCAATGCCGACTTCACCAGCATCGTCAATGCGCGCCACATGGAACGTCTGAAGGGATACCTTGAGGACGCGGCCGCGCGCGGCGCATCGGTATTGCCGATTTTACCCGCCGGCGAATCGCTCGACGGCACCGGCAAAATGGCGCCGACGCTGGTGGCCAATGTGAATGACGGCATGCAGGTGATGCAGGAGGAAATCTTCGGCCCGATCCTCCCGCTGGTGCCGTATGACAATCTCGATGAGGCGATACGCTACGTCAATGCCCGGCCGCGGCCGCTGGCGCTTTATTACTTCGGCAATTTCGACGACCACATCCAGCGCGTGCTCAACGAAACCATCGCCGGCGGCGTCACCATCAACGATACGATCCTGCACATTTCGCAGGACCGGTTGCCGTTCGGTGGCGTCGGGCCTTCCGGCATGGGCGCCTATCACGGCCGACAGGGCTTCGAGACATTTTCCAAACTGAAACCGATTTTTCACCAGTCGCCGGTGAATGGCCTCGGATTGTTTAAACCGCCGTATGGGAAACGCTTCGACGCGCTGATCAAGCTGTTGTTACGCTGAAGGTCATCTCGTGAAACGACGGACGTTCCTGAAAGTTGGTGTGGCGAGCGTGTGCCTGCTGGTGGTGGCTCGCGGCCTCGACCGCGAGGTGTTCGCGCAAAGTGAGGGGCAGCATGCGGGGGCTGGTTCGCTCGATCTGAAAAAGCTCGCCAACCAGGATGCGGCCTGCATCGCGGCACTCGCACCGGCAATACTCAAGGGGGCGCTACCCGACGATCCGGCGGCCCGGCAAATCGCCATCAACGAAGTCGTCGAAGCGTTCGACCGCACCGTCGCCGGCCTGTCGCCGGCGATCCAGCGTGAAGTCGAGGAATTGCTCAGCTTGCTTACCTTCAACCTCACCCGCCGGTTTATTGCCGGCGTGGCGAAGCCCTGGCACGAAGCCAGCGAGGCCGAGGTTAGCGCGTTTCTCGAGGGCTGGAAGCATAGTCGCTTCCCATTGCTGCAGCAGGGCTACCAGGCGCTGGCGCGGGTGATGATCGCCTGCTGGTACGGCAATCCCCTGTCCTGGGGAATCATCGGCTATGGCGGCCCGCCCCATGCCGCCGCGCTGGGGCTGCAATGAGCGCGTCGATCATCAAGGATCCCATCCGGTTGGCGCTCGCCGATGGCGCGCGCGGATGGAAAGTCATCGATGGGTCGCGCATGAGCCGCGACCTGAGCATCGACTGCGACGTGGTCATCGTCGGTTCCGGCGCCGGTGGCGGCACGGCTGCCGAAGCGCTCACCCTGGCCGGCCTCAAGGTGGTCATGATCGAGGAAGGGCCGTTCAAGAGTTCATCGGACTTCCGCATGCGCGAACGCGACGCCTATCCGCAGCTTTATCAGGAATCGGCGGGCCGCCAGACCCGCGACAAGGGCATCACCATTTTGCAGGGCCGCACGGTGGGCGGCTCGACCACGGTCAACTGGACGTCGAGCTTCCGCACGCCGCCGGCCACGCTCCAGCACTGGGAGAAAGCCTGGGGGCTCGAGGACTATACGGTAGCCAGGCTCGCGCCGTGGTTTGAAAAGATGGAGCGATGCGGTCCTCGCCGCGCAGCGCCACCCACAATTCCTTGCCGTTGCGCGTGAACGTGGGCTCGTGCGGCTCGCGCCCGAGCAGCAGCCCGCTGCT
>JANNGY010000156.1:0-1757 GCA_031404095.1 Betaproteobacteria bacterium
ATCCCCGCCACCTACATGCGTGGCGGCACCAGCAAGGGTGTGTTCTTCCGCCTGCGGGATCTGCCTGCTGCCGCGCAGTTGCCCGGCGCCGCACGCGACGCGCTGCTGTTACGCGTCATTGGCAGCCCGGATCCGTACGGCAAGCAGATCGACGGCATGGGCGCGGCGACTTCCAGCACCAGCAAGGCGGTGATCCTTTCAAAAAGCAGCAAGCCGGACCACGACGTCGATTACCTGTTCGGCCAGGTCTCGATCGACAAGGAGTTCGTCGACTGGAGCGGCAACTGCGGCAATCTTTCCGCGGCGGTGGGACCGTTCGTCATCAGCAACGGGCTGGTGGATGCGATCCGCGTGCCACAAAACGGCGTGGCGGTCATCCGCATCTGGCAGGCCAACATCGGCAAGACCATAATCGCGCACGTGCCGATCAGCAACGGCCAGGTGCAGGAAACCGGTGATTTCGAACTCGACGGCGTGACCTTTGCTGCCGCTGAAGTGCAACTGGAATTCATGGACCCGGCTGCGGAAGAAGAAGGCGCCGATGGTGGCAACCGCGGCGCGATGTTCCCGACCGGAAATCTGGTTGATGACCTCGAGGTGCCCGGCATCGGCACGCTCAAGGCAACCATGATCAACGCCGGTATTCCGACCATTTTCGTCAATGCCGAGGCCATCGGTTACACCGGCACTGAATTGCAGGAGGCCATCAACAGCGACGCGAAGGCATTGGCCAAGTTTGAAACCATTCGTGCGTATGGCGCCGTACGCATGGGACTGATCAAGCATATCGACGAAGCCGCCAAACGCCAGCACACGCCGAAGATCGCCTATGTGGCAAAACCGGCCGACTACGCTTCTTCGAGCGGAAAGAAAGTCGCCGCGGGCGACATCGACCTGCAGGTCCGCGCCATGTCAATGGGCAAGCTGCACCACGCCATGATGGGCACGGCTGCGGTAGCCATCGGCACAGCGGCGGCCATCCCTGGCACGCTGGTCAACTTGGCCGCGGGTGGCGGCCCGCGTACGTCGGTGCGCTTCGGTCATCCTTCGGGCACATTGCGCGTCGGTGCGGAAGCAAGTCAGGTGAATGGCGAATGGTCGGTCACCAAGGCCATCATGAGCCGCAGCGCGCGCGTATTGATGGAAGGATGGGTGCGTGTCCCGGGAGATGCTTTCTGAGAAATGGTCGATTCCCGGAGGAAACGCATGCCGGTGTGCAACGCGGCGTGGCGCCATCGAGATCGCACACTAACCCCCTGATTGCAGCAAGCATGTTTCCACCGGAATCATTCCAAAGGCCCTAAAATCACCTGTTTCCACGCCAGCATTCAAGCGGTACCGTCACGGCAAGTCAAGAAACTGGCTCTCCTCAAAATAAGGACCCACCATGTCCCACAACCTTCACAATACGCGCGAGACCCTCACACTGAAATCCGGCAAGACCGCGACCTATTATTCGCTGCCCAAGCTTGCGGAAATTTTTCCGAATGTGAAACGCCTGCCGGTATCGATCCGCATCGTGCTGGAAAGTGTGTTGCGCAATTGCGATGGGAAGAAAGTTTCCGAGGAGCATATCAAGCAGCTCGCCAGCTGGCAGCCGAACGCGGCGCGCACTGACGAGATTCCATTCGTGGTGGCGCGAATCGTGCTACAGGACGTCACCGGTGTGCCGCTGCTGGCTGATCTGGCGGCGATGCGCGGTGTGGCCAGCAGGATGGGAAAGAATCCGAAAGTGATCGAGCCGCTGGTGCCGGTCG
>JANNGY010000157.1:0-4944 GCA_031404095.1 Betaproteobacteria bacterium
AAAACAGAGAGTTATATGCAATTTTGACACTCAAGACGGGTGTAAAAAAAACCGACATTTCATTTTCGCGATTTCTCAATGGAAAGTATCGCTCAAGCATTCATAAAATGGGCGGTCATGGTCACCTTCGGGATCGGGCAAGAAATGGCTGTGATAGTGGCTTTGGGGGTGAGGATTCATGTGCTTTTCGCAGCGGCGTTGTTTTCGGCGCGAGAATCGCAATCCTAAGACTTGCATTGAGTGCCGTCGGGCCAAGTCAACCTGCCATGCCGGCCGATGCAGCCGCCGGATGGCGCCGAATCCAATGCCGCGCAATATCCTCCCGCCGGCAAATCCAGACCCGGTCATACCGTTCGACATGGTCAAAAAATTGCTGCAGTGCACGAAATCGACTTGGCCGGCCGAGTAGTCGGCAATGCATGCCAACGCTCAGCATTTTTGGCGTTTCCGCGCCTTCGGCATAGAGCACATCAAATGCGTCGCGCAAGTAGCAGAAAAAATCGTCGCCGGTATTGAAACCCTGGGCGGTGGCAAAACGCATATCGTTGGTATCCAGCGCATACGGTACGACCAGATGCGGCACACTTTCACCGCTCGCCTTGGTGACTGCCGTCCAGAACGGCAAGTCATCGCCGTAATAGTCGGAATCATAGAGAAATCCGCCGTGTTCCACGACCAGTCTGCGGGTGTTGGGACTATCTCGCCCGGTGTACCAGCCGGTGGGGGCGTTGCCGGTCAGTCGTTTGATGATGTCGACGGCGGTTTTCAGATGTTCGCGCTCCGTGGCCTCGTCCACGTCCTGATAATGAATCCACCGCCAGCCGTGGCAGGCAATTTCGTGCCCCAGTTCAACCAGGCATGCCGTCAATTCGGGGTTGCGTTCAAGTGCCATCGACACGCCAAACACCGTGAGGGGAAGGCTTCGCCGCTCAAATTCACGCAAAATGCGCCACGCGCCGGCACGCGCGCCATATTCGTAGATTGATTCCATGCTCATGTGGCGGGCCGCATAACTTTCGGCGCCGATGATTTCCGACAGGAACCGTTCGGACGTCTTGTCGCCATGCAGCACCGAATTTTCGCCGCCTTCTTCGTAATTCAGCACGAACTGCAAGGCAATTCGCGCATTGCCCGGCCAATCAGCCTGTGGCGGCAGGCGGCCGTAACCAATCAAATCTCGCGGGTAGGTTTTTCCTGGTCTCATTATCAGGTCCCTGTCATGCGGTCAATTCTGGTGAATCGATGCCGGCGCTTTGGGCATCGGGACCAGTCCAAAAATTGTCGCAAGCTCGTTGCCGGGGGCCGGATCCCGCAAGTCGAGCTGGCCTTCCAGGTTACATAGGTGGCACTTCATCGCCAGCACGGCCCGGTCGGCGTCGTGCGCTGCCAAGGCCTCGACCAGTTCGGCATGATCGCGGTTCGCGCAAGCGCTCGATTGCGCCGGATCCCGATAGGCCAGCACGACCAATGGCGTGCGCGACACCAGTTGGTCAAGCACGCCAGCCAGCACCGAATTTCCTGCCATGTCAGCCAGCACCCGGTGAAAGTCCACCGAGAGCTTAAGCGCTGCGCGCATTTCGCCGCGCCGGTATGCCTGGTCCTCCTGCTTGATCAGCGAAGTCAGCTGTCGTACCTCAGCCCTGGTAATGCGCCGCGCCAGCGTATCGACGATCGAACCCTCGATTGTCCGGCGCGCGGCAAACAGGTCCCGGCTTTCCTCGATCGACGGGCTCGCGACAATCGCGCCACGATTGGGACGCAATTCGACAATCTTCATCGTGGCCAGTTGCGCGAATGCCTTGCGAACCGTGCCGCGGGTGACACCGAACAATTCTGCCAGCCGTACTTCCTTCAGCTTGGTCCCGGGGGTCAGGCGATGATCGAGAACGGCTTCGTAAATGCGCGCATAGACATCGGCCGGGGCCGGACCCGACTCGCTCGGATGGTCACTGATGGATTTTGCGATGGCTGATTTCATTTCCGGTTTTGGCGGCCTTCGTTGCGTCAAAAGGCCGGCGGCTGACGAGCTAAGTTGATGCCAATGCGCGCTAGCTTGCGGCATATTGTGCACAAAATCAATCACCTTATGTTGACAAAATTTGCGTCCACGAACATGATTGCGGTTAACTTTTTGGTGGAGACAACGACATGGGGCGCCTCACCACGCATGTACTCGACACCGCACAAGGCAGCCCTGGCGCGGGCATGCACCTGGCGCTGTTCAGGCTTAATGGAGGAGGGCGCGCGCTGGTGCGTGCCACACAGACGAACACGGACGGCCGCTGTGAAAAACCGCTTCTCGAAGGCGCTGATTTCCTGACCGGCGAATACGAACTGGTGTTTCAGGCCGGTGATTATTTCAAAGCCTGTTCAATGGCCTTGCCCGATCCGCCATTTCTTGGCGAGGTGGTGCTGCGTTTTGGCATCGCCGACCCGAGCCAGCATTACCACGTGCCGTTGCTGATCTCGCCGTGGAGCTATTCCACCTATCGCGGTAGCTGATTGTGGATGAAAGAACGGCATCGCAGCCGATCCGGTTCCACCTGAATGACCGTGTCGTCGAAGTCGATGATGTGCCGCCGACGACCAGCATCCTGAATTATCTGCGCCAGCGGGTGGGACGCATGGGTACCAAGGAAGGCTGCGCGGAGGGAGATTGCGGCGCCTGTACCGTGGTGGTTGGCGAACTCAAAAGGGGCAGGCTTGAACTGAAAGCGG
Organism: Betaproteobacteria bacterium; assembly: GCA_031404095.1. Classification (GTDB taxonomy): domain Bacteria; phylum Pseudomonadota; class Gammaproteobacteria; order Burkholderiales; family Usitatibacteraceae; genus UKL13-2. Next base: position 2,719 of record JANNGY010000157.1, read on the forward strand.
TGAACGCCTGCATCCAGTTCCTGCCGACACTGGATGGCAAGGCGCTTTTCACGGTCGAGGATCTGCGCCAACAGGACGGGAAACTTCATCCGGTGCAGGACGCGATGGTGCAATGCCACGGCTCCCAGTGTGGTTTTTGCACCCCGGGATTCGTCATGTCGCTCTGGGGGCTCTATGTCAATTGTGGCGAACGTGAAATGAGCGCGCCACCTGATGCACTTGCGGTGCGCCGGGCAATCACCGGCAACCTGTGCCGTTGCACCGGGTACCGGCCGATTATCGACGCAGGCACGCGCATGTTCGAGTTGCCCGCCGTCCCTTTTGATCGCGCGGCCGTGGTGAAATCGCTGCAGTCCATCGAACGCCACGATTCGCTTCACTATGAATTTGAAGGGCGCAGATTCCTTGCGCCAAAGACGCTTGCCGAACTCGCCGCCTTCAGGTCCGGGATGCCATCGGCAACCTTGCTGGCCGGCGGCACCGATGTTGGCCTCTGGGTCAATAAGGAATTCCGCGACCTGGGCGATATCCTGTACACGGGCGCGGTAGGCGAGTTGCAATCGAATTTCGAGGATGCATCCCACATCACCATTGGCGCGGCGGTCTCGCTCAGCGACGCATATGCCGCTCTTAAGTTCGAATACCCCGAAATGAACGAAATGTGGGAGCGATTCGCCTCATTGCCCATTCGCAATGCCGGCACGCTTGGCGGCAACATTGCCAACGGTTCCCCGATCGGCGACGCGATGCCTGCGCTCATCGCCCTGGGCGCGGAAGTGACGCTGTGCAATCGTCAGGGAACGCGACGGTTGCCGCTGGAAGACCTGTATGTTGCCTATCAGCAAAAAGACCTGCAGCCAGACGAGATCGTCGCTTTCGTCCATGTTCCCAAGGCATCTCCCGCGCTGCGTTTTCGCATCTACAAATTGTCGAAACGATACGATTCGGATATCTCCGCGGTTTGCGCCGCATTTGCCATCACGCTGGAAGGCGACAAGATCGTCCGCTGCCGAATTGCCTTTGGTGGCATGGCCGCCACGCCGAAGCGCGCGGCTCATGCCGAGACCTTTCTTATAGGACGAAGCTGGGATGAAGAGAGTGTGCGGCTCGCGATGGAGGCGCTGTCACGGGACTACACACCGCAGTCCGACATGCGGGCCAGTGCGGATTACCGCAAGAAGGCCGCGTGCAATCTCCTTTACCGGTTCTTCCTCGAGACCCGTCCGGTCAATCCATTGATGGCCGCCGAAGTAAGCGTGTTTGCATGAACGGCTCGATGAACCCAGGCGCCGCGCAATCGACAGGCAACTTCGTCACGGGTACGCCAGCAGCGCATGAGTCCGCGCACCTGCATGTTTCTGGCGAAGCGGTTTATGTCGACGATATTCCCGAACTGACCGCGACCCTGCACGCCGCGCTGGGCTTGAGCCAAAGGGCGCATGCGCGGGTACTGTCAATTGACCTCTCCGGCGTGCGTGCATTTCCCGGCGTGGTTGATGTCCTGGTTGCGAAGGACATTCCCGGTCGGAACAACTGCGGACCGATCCTGCATGATGATCCGATCCTTGCCGACGGTACGGTGAATTATCTGGGGCAGCCGATGTTTGTCGTCATTGCCCACTCGCACGACGCGGCGCGTCAAGCGGCGCGTCTGGCACGCGTCGATTACCAGGATCTGCCTGTCGTGTTGTCGCCGTTGCTGGCGAAACAGCAGGAGTCGCTCGTTGTTCCGCCCATGCACCGTGCGCGTGGCGACGCGATGCGTGTGCTCGCGCAGGCGCCGCGAAAGATGTCAGGCCAGTTGCAGGTCGGCGGCCAGGAGCATTTTTATCTTGAAGGGCAGATCTCCTATGCGGTACCCACCGAGAACGATGGCATGCGGATCTTCTGTTCAACCCAGCATCCGAGCGAAATGCAGCATCTGGCCGCGCATGCGCTGCAATTGCAATCCAACCAGGTGACCGTCGAGGTCCGTCGAATGGGCGGCGGATTTGGCGGCAAGGAATCGCAGTCGGCGCTGTTTGCGTGCGTTGCCGCGATTGCCGCGCAGCGCCTGCGGCGTCCGGTCAAGCTCAGGCTCGACCGCGACGATGACATGGTGATCAGCGGCAAGCGTCACGATTTTTACTTTGATTTTGAAGCCGGATATGACGACGACGGCGTGATCACGGCATTGAAGATCGAACTGATTTCCCGCGCCGGTTTTTCGGCCGACTTGTCGGGCCC
>JANNGY010000158.1:0-15994 GCA_031404095.1 Betaproteobacteria bacterium
GCGGGCACCGAGATGGTGATGCCGGGAGACAACGTCAAGATCAACGTGCAGCTGATCGCACCGATCGCGATGGAAGACGGCTTGCGCTTCGCGATTCGCGAGGGTGGCCGTACCGTCGGCGCCGGCGTCGTGTCAAAGATTATCAAGTAAAAAATTAGGCCAGTAGCTCAATTGGCAGAGTGACGGTCTCCAAAACCGTAGGTTGGGGGTTCGAGGCCCTCCTGGCCTGCCAGACAAAGAAAGAAGGAAGAAACCGCGGTGAAATTGGTCGCAGTAGCGATCGATAACCCTGGTCAAGTCGGATGAAAGACAAAATTCAGATTTCGGTAGCGGTACTGTTGGCGATTGCCGGTCTTGCGGCGTTCTATTGGTTTTCAGATAAACCAATGATTGCGCGAATTGGGATCATGTTCGCCGGTTTCATTTTAGCGGGCGTAGTGGGTTGGTTTACTGAGCCAGGGCGCGAGTTCGTGCAATACGCGAAGGAATCCATCGAGGAGGCCAAGAAGGTCGTATGGCCGACTCGAAAAGAGACCATGCAGTCTACCGGCATGATTTTCGTATTTGTTTTTGTGATGGCTATTTTCTTGTGGGCCGTTGATTGGAGTTTGACTTTTGTCCTGACGAAATTTATCGGGCACGGAGCGTAGATGATGCGTTGGTACGTTGTGCACGCTTATTCCGGCCAGGAAAAGAGTATTCAGGCAGCCCTGATCGAGCGCATTAAACGATCGGGCATGGCTGACAAATTTGGTGAAGTTCTTGTGCCAACCGAAGAAGTGGTGGAAATGAAGAGTGGTGCAAAGTCGCTTTCTGAACGCCGCTTCTTTCCCGGTTACATCCTGGTGCAAATGGAGATGACCGACGAGACCTGGCACTTGGTCAAAAGCACGCCAAAGGTAACCGGTTTCATTGGTGGCACGGGCAACAGGCCGACGCCGATTTCACAGAAAGAAGTCGACACCATTCTGAATCAAGTTAAGGAAGGTGTTGAAAAGCCGAAACCCAAGGTTCTATTTGAAGTCGGTGAAAACGTGCGCGTCAAAGACGGACCGTTCACGGATTTCAATGGCAATGTTGAAGATGTCAATTACGATAAATCGAAGATTCGTGTATCCGTGTTGATCTTTGGTCGCCCGACGCCGGTGGAACTTGATTTCGGGCAGGTAGAAAAGCAATAGAATTTCATGGATGGCGGTACGCAACCCACCGCTGTCGGCAGCGTTTGAAGCGGTTGTGAACTAACGGGGAGAGCGCCGTAAAACCGGCGTTCGTTTGCACCCAAGGAGCATGAACATGGCAAAGAAAGTCGTTGGCTATATCAAACTGCAAGTGCCGGCCGGAAAGGCGAATCCCTCGCCCCCGATCGGACCCGCATTGGGTCAGCGTGGATTGAATATCATGGAGTTCTGCAAGGCGTTCAATGCGCAAACGCAGAAAATGGAACCCGGTCTGCCGATTCCGGTGGTGATTACCGCATTTGCGGACAAATCATTCACCTTCATCATGAAGACGCCACCCGCGTCGATCTTGATCAAGAAGGCTGCCAAGGTAGAAAAGGGCAGCAAGATACCTCATACAGACAAGGTGGGCAAGCTGACGAGAGCCCAAGCTGAAGAAATTGCAAAAACCAAGATGCCGGACCTGACCGCTGCTGATCTGGATGCGGCCGTGCGGACGATTGCCGGCAGTGCCCGCTCCATGGGAATCGATGTAGAGGGAGTACGCTAATGGCTACCATCAGCAAACGTCAAAAGGCAGTCGCGGGTATTGTCGATCGCAACAAGAATTATGCGGCGACCGAGGCAATTGAACTGGTGAAAAAGACGGCGACCGCGAAGTTCGACGAGTCTGTCGACGTTGCGATCAATCTGGGCATTGATGCCAAAAAGTCTGATCAAGCGGTTCGCGGTTCGGTAGTCTTGCCGCGCGGTACAGGAAAGAGTGTTCGGGTTGCGGTTTTTGCTCAAGGGGCAAATGCCGAAAAGGCCAAAGCCGCAGGCGCTGAAATTGTCGGCTTCGATGATTTGGCTGAAAAAATCAAGGGTGGATTCATGGACTTCGATGTGGTCATTGCCACGCCCGACGCCATGAAAGTAGTCGGTGCGCTGGGGCAAGTGCTTGGACCGCGCGGCCTGATGCCGAATCCGAAAGTCGGTACGGTTACACCCAACGTCGAACAAGCCGTGAAAAACGCCAAGGCAGGTCAGGTGCAGTACCGGGCTGACAAGGCGGGTATCGTCCAGTGCACGATTGGTCGCGCGTCGTTCCCGACCGAAGCATTGAACGAAAATCTCTCTGCGTTGATCGCGGCGGTGAACAAGGCAAAGCCGGCATCGTCCAAAGGCATTTACCTGAAAAAGGTTTCGGTTTCGTCAACCATGGGTGTTGGCGTTCGTGTTGAGCCGTCCGCGTTCGCAACCAGCGCACAGCAGCATTGATTTATTGAATCAAGACCCTCGCCAGAATGAGGCGGGGGCAGTTCTTTGGGCCCGGCGATCGGCATATTGATTGTCCGGGGTTGTCAAAGACCGTAGGAATCTCGGGCCCGGCCGCATAGGGTCAAGGTTTAATCAGCAGCAATGCTGTCCTACGCAGATGGCGGTCCCCAGTACGAATCAGGTTCGTTGCGGAGTGGAAATTCTGCACCGAACACAGTTCAAACAAAAGGTCGCTATGTCGGTGTGGGTGTGCCCTTTGGCGCACGCATTCATCAACGTAAAGGAGATCAAACGTGAGTTTGAATCTGGAAGGAAAGAAAGAAGTCGTCGCGGAAGTCATCGCCAATGTGGCGAAGGCCCAGACGATGGTGCTCGCAGAGTATCGGGGTACAACGGTTGCGGAACTGACCAAATTGCGCAGCGAGGCGCGTGCGAAGGGCGTTTACATGCGTGTTCTCAAGAACACGTTGGCCCGTCGCGCCGTGCAGGGAACACCGTTCGAGGTGGTCGCCGGCAAGATGGTCGGTCCGTTGATTTACAGCTTTTCGGAAGACGCGGTTGCCGCGGCCAAAGTCGTGAATGACTTCGCCAAAGGCAAGGAAAACTTCGTCATCACGGCAGGTGCATATAGCGGCAAGGCTTTGGACAAGGCAGGCGTGCAATCGCTGGCCAACATCCCCAGCAAAGAAGTTTTGCTTGCGCAACTGTTGGGTCTCATGCAAAGCCCGGTGTCGCGTATCGCTCGCGTACTGGCAGCATTGGCCGAAAAAAAATCCGAAGGCGTTGCGGCTTAGTTTCGGCGAAGCGCTCCCCATTCTCAATCCCATTCAACTTTTTAATAGGAATTTTCAATAATGGCATTCGACAAAGACGCATTCCTGGCCTCGCTCGACACTATGTCTGTGATGGACCTGAACGATCTGGTTAAAGCGATCGAAGAGAAATTTGGTGTTTCCGCCGCCGCAATGGCTGCGCCTGCCGCTGCTGGTGGTGCCGCAGCTCCCGTTGCTGAAGAGAAGACCGAATTCAACGTGATGCTGGTAGATTTCGGCGCTAACAAGATCAACGTGATCAAGGCAGTTCGCGAAATCACCGGTCTGGGCCTGGCAGAAGCCAAGGCGCTGGTCGAAGGTGCGCCGAAAGCGGTTAAAGAAGGCGTCAACAAAGCTGACGCCGACGCAATTGCCAAGAAGCTCACCGACGCTGGTGCAAAGGTCGAACTGAAGTAACCGAGTTGCGCGGCTTTCTGCGCAACTCGTCCTTGCTAATGCGGGGACTCAAGTTTGTTGTTGTGGAAATCCACTCCCGCCCGGAACACCTCGCGGCGGGAGTTGAGTTCTTTGATGTTGCAAAGTAGCAAACCCTGGCATTTATGCGGTTCTCCTGGCAAGAATGCCTGAAACGCCGCTCCAGTGCTGGAGTCTGGTAATCACAGTATTAACTACCGTGAGAGGCCAAAGCAAAGCGATTTGTAGAAGATGCAATCGCTTCGCTTTGTCTTCTGAAACGACTGCAGAAGACTAGTTTGGTCGGGCAACCTCCCGGTTGCTGTCAGCCACAGAAGGGTAGCGGCCCTTCGCCACACTTGACGTCATCAACCGATCGATGGCGCCAGTCGAAGAACATTGACGCCGGTGTCTGCCTGCGAAAATCTTTCAACGTTCGGAGAAAATATGTCCCACGCCCTACCCTCCCCAGCCTATACATTCACCGAGAAAAAGCGCATCCGCAAAAGTTTTGCGAAGCGCGCCAGCGTTCTCGATGTGCCGTTCCTGCTCGCAACGCAGTTGAATTCGTATGCCGAATTCCTGCAGGCCGAAGTTGCGGTCGCCAATCGCAAGAACCAGGGGCTCCAGTCAGCATTCACCTCGGTTTTTCCGATCGTCAGCCACAACCAGTTTGCGCGACTTGAATTCGTCAGTTATCAACTGGGGCAGCCTCCGTTTGATGTGCTGGAGTGCCAGCAGCGGGGCCTCACGTACGCGTCACCTTTGCGCGCCAAAGTGCGCCTCGTGATCATGGATCGGGAAGCGTCCAAGCCGACGGTAAAAGAGTTGAAGGAACAAGAAGTCTACATGGGCGAGATTCCGCTCATGACGGCAAATGGCTCATTTGTGATCAATGGCACCGAGAGGGTGATAGTTTCGCAGTTGCATCGTTCGCCGGGCGTCTTCTTTGAACATGATCGGGGCAAGACACATTCTTCCGGCAAGTTGCTGTTTTCCGCGCGCGTCATTCCCTACCGCGGTTCATGGCTGGATTTTGAATTTGACCCGAAAGATTATCTCTATTTCCGTGTGGACCGCCGCCGCAAAATGCCGGTGACGATCCTGCTAAAAGCGCTGGGCTATTCACCCGATCAGATCTTGCGGGAGTTCTTCCTGTTCGACGAATTCCACATTTCCAAAAAAGGTGAAATAGAGCTCGAACTGGTCGCTGATCGACTGAAAGGCGATATTGCCAAATTCGACATCCTGTCGAAAGATGGCAAGGTCATCGTGCAAAAGGACAAGCGCATCACAGCCAAGCATATCCGCGATATGGAAGCGGCAAAGATGAAGCGCCTTGCCGTCAACGATGAATACCTGGTGGGTCGCGTACTGGCGACAAACATTGTGAACACCGAAACTGGTGAGATTGTGGCGAACGCCAACGAAGAACTCACGGAAGTATCGTTGCGCAAGCTCCTCGATGCGGGCGTGGAAACCATCTACACAATCTATACAAATGACCTTGATCAGGGAGGCTACATTTCCTCGACGCTTCGTATTGACGAAACCGTGGATGCACTCAATGCAAAGGTCGCCATTTATCGCATGATGCGCCCGGGAGAGCCGCCGACAGAAGACGCTGTCAATGCGTTGTTCAATGGCCTGTTCTTTTCGGAAGAACGATACGACCTGTCTGCTGTTGGCCGAATGAAGTTCAACCGCCGCGTGGCACGTGAAGAACTCACGGGCGCCATGACCTTGTCCACGGAAGACATCGTCGCTGTGATCAAAATCCTGGTCGAACTGAGAAACGGACGCGGTGAGATTGACGACATTGATCACCTCGGCAATCGTCGTGTGCGCTCGGTCGGCGAATTGGCGGAAAACCAGTTTCGTTCCGGTCTGGTGCGCGTCGAGCGCGCCGTCCGTGAGCGTCTGTCGCAGGCAGAAAGTGAAAACCTGATGCCGCATGACCTGATCAACGCCAAGCCGGTTTCGGCGGCCATCAAAGAGTTTTTCGGTTCTTCGCAACTGTCCCAGTTCATGGACCAGACCAATCCGCTGTCTGAGATAACTCACAAACGCCGCGTATCTGCACTGGGACCGGGCGGTTTGACTCGGGAACGCGCAGGCTTTGAAGTTCGCGACGTGCATCCGACGCACTATGGCCGAGTCTGCCCGATCGAAACGCCGGAAGGTCCGAATATCGGCCTGATCAACTCACTGGCGCTTTATGCGCGGGTGAATGAGTACGGATTCATCGAAACGCCATATCGCAAAGTGCACAATGGGAAAGTCGCCGGCGAAATTGAATACCTGTCGGCCATCGAGGAAGGCAAGTATGTGATTGCGCAGGCAAACGCGGAAACGGACAAAACCGGAAGATTCATTGATGAGCTGGTTTCCTGCCGCAATCACAATGAGTTCATGTTGTCTGCACCAGACAAGATCGAATACATCGACGTCGCACCCGCCCAGATCGTTTCGGTCGCTGCGTCGTTGATTCCGTTCCTGGAACACGATGACGCGAACCGTGCGTTGATGGGCTCAAATATGCAGCGTCAGGCAGTTCCCTGCCTGCGTGCGGAAAAGTCGTTGGTCGGTACGGGCATTGAACGAACTGTGGCGATGGACTCTGGCACGGCCGTGCTTGCCCGCCGTGGCGGACGCGTCGATTTCGTCGACGCCGGACGCGTCGTTGTCAGGGTAAATGACAATGAAACGCAGCCGGGTGAAGCGGGCGTTGACATTTACAACCTCGTGAAATACGTGCGTTCCAACCAGAATACAAACATCAATCAGCGTCCGCTGGTGAAGGTGGGTGACCACATCGCGCACAACGATGTCATCGCCGACGGTGCTTCCACTGACATGGGTGAGCTGGCGTTGGGACAGAACCTGCTGGTCGCATTCATGCCATGGAACGGGTACAACTTCGAGGACTCGATCCTGATATCCGAGCGCATCGTGGCGGAAGATCGCTATACCTCTATCCATATCGAGGAATTGTCGGTTGTAGCCCGCGATACCAAACTGGGGCCCGAGGAGATTACCCGCGATATCTCGAACCTGTCAGAGCGCATGCTTGGCCGTCTCGATGAATCCGGCATCGTGTACATCGGTGCGGAAGTCGAGGCTGGGGACGTTCTTGTCGGCAAGGTAACGCCGAAGGGTGAAACCCAGCTTACCCCGGAAGAGAAACTCCTGCGTGCCATTTTCGGCGAAAAGGCGTCGGATGTAAAAGACACTTCGCTTCGTGTGCAATCAGGAATTTCCGGCACGGTGATCGATGTACAGGTGTTTACGCGCGAAGGCATCGTCCGCGACAAACGGGCCCAGCAGATTATCGACGACCAGCTCAAGGACTATCAAAAGGACTTGAAAGACCAGTTGCGCATCGTGGAAGACGATTTGTTCCAGCGCATCGAGAAGATGTTGACAGGCAAGATTGCCAAGGGCGGTCCGAAAAAGATTGCCAAGGGCACCAAGCTGACAAAGGCATACCTCGAAGACCTTCCGCGCCACGACTGGTTCGATATCCGACTGACCGATGACGACGATGCGCGCCAACTGGAATCACAAAAGGAAGCGCTGGACCTCACAAAGAAAGAGTTCGACAAGGCGTTCGAAGAAAAGAAGCGCAAGCTGACCCAGGGCGACGAGTTGCCGCCTGGTGTTCAGAAAATGGTCAAGGTCTATGTCGCGGTCAAACGCCGTTTGCAGCCCGGCGACAAGATGGCAGGACGCCACGGTAACAAAGGCGTGATATCGAAAATTGTTCCGGTGGAAGACATGCCGTTCATGGCGGATGGTACGCCGATGGATATTGTGTTGAACCCGCTAGGCGTGCCGTCGCGGATGAACGTGGGCCAGATTCTTGAAACACACCTGGGTTGGGCTGCGAAGGGACTTGGTCTCAAGATCGGCGCAATGCTCAAGGCTCACGAGAATGCGGCCAGGGTTCGCAAATTCCTGGACAAGGTCTATAACACCAGCGGCAAGAAAGAGGACCTCGGCTCATTGACTGATGATGAGGTGATGGAGTTGGCCGGCAACTTGTCCAACGGTGTTCCATTTGCAACACCTGTGTTCGACGGCGCTGCCGAGGAAGAGATACGCGCGATGCTTGACCTGGCTTACGATGAAAATGCCACTAAGCGGCTGAAGCTGAATGCAACCAAGACGCAGGTGACGCTGCACGATGGCCGAAGTGGCGAGCCATTCGAGCGCGAAGTGACGGTCGGCTACATGCACATCCTGAAATTGCATCATCTTGTTGACGACAAGATGCATGCGCGTTCGACTGGGCCGTACTCATTGGTAACCCAGCAGCCGTTGGGAGGAAAGGCGCAGTTTGGCGGCCAACGCTTCGGCGAAATGGAAGTGTGGGCACTGGAGGCATATGGCGCCTCGTATACGTTGCAGGAAATGTTGACCGTCAAGTCCGATGACACCTCGGGTCGTACAAAGGTCTACGAAAGCATCGTCAAAGGCGAGCACAAGATTGAGGCCGGTATGCCGGAGTCATTCAACGTGCTGGTCAAGGAAATCCGTTCGCTGGCCATCGATATTGATTTGGAACGCTATTGATCGTAGTCGGAAAGGGCCCCGCCCTCCCTGATACCTCAAATTGCCCAATCAAACATCTGGAGAAAACATGAAAGCTCTACTCGAATTATTCAAGCAAGTCACGCAAGAAGAAGAATTCGATGCAATCAAAATCGGACTTGCGAGCCCGGAAAAGATTCGCTCGTGGTCGTATGGTGAAGTCAAGAAACCAGAAACCATTAACTACCGCACCTTCAAGCCGGAACGTGACGGTTTGTTCTGTGCAAAGATTTTTGGACCCATCAAAGACTACGAATGCTTGTGCGGCAAATATAAGCGTCTAAAACACCGTGGCGTTATTTGTGAAAAGTGTGGTGTCGAAGTAACGCTGTCAAAGGTGCGACGTGAACGGATGGGCCACATTGAGCTGGCCTCGCCGACAGCACACATCTGGTTTCTGAAGTCATTGCCGTCTCGCCTGGGCATGGTGCTCGACATGACGCTTCGTGACATCGAACGCGTCCTCTATTTTGAAGCGTTTGTCGTGACGGATCCGGGCATGACGCCATTGAACAAGTGCCAGTTGCTGACAGAGGATGATTACCTTGCCAAGGTTGAGGAATTCGGAGATGACTTCCATGCGGCCATGGGTGCCGAGGGCATTCGGGAACTGCTGCGCAAGCTGGACCTGGCCCACGAAATGGAAGAATTGCGTAGAGATCTCGGCAATACTGGATCTGAAGCAAAAATCAAGAAGATTGCCAAGCGGTTGAAAGTATTGGAGGCATTTTCCAAGTCCGGCATCAAGCCCGACTGGATGATTATGGAAGTGCTTCCGGTGTTGCCGCCGGACCTGCGGCCCTTGGTGCCGCTTGACGGTGGCCGCTTTGCGACTTCCGATCTGAATGACTTGTATCGCCGTGTTATCAACCGCAACAACCGGCTTAAGCGCTTGCTAGAGTTAAAAGCGCCGGAAATTATTGTACGCAACGAAAAGCGCATGTTGCAGGAAGCGGTGGATTCTCTGCTGGACAATGGACGACGGGGCAAGGCGATGACGGGCGCCAACAAGCGGGCACTCAAATCGCTGGCCGATATGATCAAGGGCAAATCAGGACGATTCCGCCAGAACTTGCTTGGCAAGCGCGTCGATTATTCTGGTCGCTCCGTAATCGTGGTTGGCCCGACGCTCAAGCTGCATCAGTGCGGCCTGCCGAAAAAGATGGCGCTGGAGCTGTTCAAACCCTTCATTTTCCACAAGTTGGAAGTACTCGGTGCCGCCACGACTATCAAGGCGGCCAAACGTATGGTTGAAGCCGAGGAACCTCTCGTTTGGGACATTCTTGAGGATGTGATCCGCGAACATCCAGTCATGCTTAACCGTGCGCCAACATTGCATCGCCTCGGTATTCAGGCGTTCGAACCAGTGCTGATTGAAGGCAAGGCAATCCAACTTCACCCCCTGGTTTGCGCCGCATTCAACGCCGACTTTGACGGCGACCAGATGGCGGTACACGTGCCGATCTCGCTGGAAGCGCAGATGGAATGCCGAACACTGATGCTAGCCTCCAATAACGTGCTTTTCCCGGCGTCGGGTGAGCCGTCAATTGTGCCATCGCAGGACATCGTGCTTGGTTTGTATTACATGACGCGCGAGCGCGTCGCCGCCAAAGGCGAGGGGTCAATGTTCATGAACGTCGCGGAAGCGCAACGTGCCTATGACTGCGGTGAGGTTTCGTTGAATGCGAGGATTCAGGTACGCATCCAGGAGACAGACAAGGACGAGAAAGGCGAGATCATTTCGCGCGTGAAACGCTATGAAACGACGGTTGGCCGCGCCATTCTGTCTGAAATCATGCCGCCTGGATTGCCATTCCCATTTATCAACAAGGCGCTCAAGAAAAAAGAAATATCCAAAATCATCAATGCGGCATTTCGTCGCTGTGGCATTCGAGAGACAGTTATCTTCACCGATCAGTTGATGTATACGGGCTTCACCTATGCCACTCGCGCCGGCCTCTCTATTTCCATCGATGACATGCTGGTGCCGAAACAAAAGAAAGACATCATCGCGGCATCCGAGAAAGAAGTTAAGGAGATAGAAGCGCAATACACCTCCGGTCTCGTTACGCAAGGCGAGCGATACAACAAGGTGGTGGACATCTGGGGTCGGGCGGGCGACCAGGTCGCAAAGGCCATGATGGAGCAACTGGGGTCTGAGCCTGTCACGACACTCGATGGCAAACAAACCACGCAAGAATCATTCAACGCCATTTACATGATGGCTGACTCGGGTGCGCGTGGGTCCGCAGCGCAGATTCGCCAGTTGGCAGGTATGCGCGGCTTGATGGCCAAACCGGACGGCTCGATCATCGAGACGCCGATTACCGCAAACTTTCGCGAGGGTCTGAACGTACTTCAGTACTTCATTTCAACCCACGGAGCGCGTAAGGGATTGGCCGACACGGCATTGAAAACCGCGAATTCGGGTTACTTGACCCGCCGGCTGGTTGACGTTACCCAGGATCTGGTTGTAACCGAAGACGATTGCAGGACGACCAATGGCTTGGCAGTGAAAGCACTTGTGGAGGGCGGCGAAGTCGTTGAGGCGCTGCGCGAGCGCATACTCGGCCGCGTCGCAGTCGTCGATGTTGTCAATACAGATAGTGGAAAGGTCATCATTACCGCGGGCGAAATGCTTGATGAAGATTCAGTCGATGCAATCGATGCGGCAGGTATCGACGAAGTCAAAGTGCGCACGCCACTTACTTGCGACACCCGTTTCGGTTTGTGCGCGAAGTGCTATGGCCGCGATCTTGGCCGCGGTTCAATGGTAAATGTTGGCGAGGCCGTAGGTGTCATTGCGGCGCAGTCGATTGGCGAACCGGGCACGCAGTTGACAATGCGTACGTTTCATATAGGTGGCGCCGCGTCACGGACTGCGGTTGCGTCCAGCGTGGAAGCCAAGTCAGCCGGGTTGGCGCGATTCACCACGGGTTTGCGTTTCGTATCCAACGCCCGCGATGAAATGATCGTCATTTCACGCAATGGCGAGATTGTCATCGCGGAAGACAACGGCCGCGAGCGCGAGCGCCACAAGGTCCCATACGGTGCTACTTTGTCGATGAAAGAAGGCAGTAAGGTCAAGGCTGGGCAAACCTTGGCCACCTGGGACCCACACACGCGTCCGATCATTACCGAATACGCCGGCGAAGTGCATTTCGAAAACGTCGAAGAGGGTGTTACCGTTGCCAAACAAATCGACGAAACGACCGGACTTTCCAGTCTGGTTGTTATTGACCCAAAGCGCCGTGGTACGGCAGCGTCCAAGGGTTTGCGCCCCGCTGTCAAGCTCATCGATGCAAAGGGCAAAGAGATCAAGTTGGCAGGTTCAGACGCACCAGTGAATATTACGTTTCAGATCGGTGCCATTATCACCGTGAAGAATGGCCAGCAAGTTGGCGTGGGAGAAGTCATGGCCCGCATTCCGCAAGAGTCATCCAAGACTCGCGATATTACTGGTGGCCTGCCGCGTGTGGCTGAGTTGTTTGAAGCGCGCTCCCCGAAAGATGCGGGACTGCTTGCCGAGATTACCGGGACGGTGTCGTTTGGCAAGGATACAAAGGGCAAACAGCGGCTGGTCATCACGGATTTCGATGGCGTCGCGCACGAGTACCTTATTCCGAAAGACAAGCACGTCACTGCGCATGATGGTCAAGTTGTGAATAAGGGTGAAACGATCGTTGATGGACCCGCCGACCCGCATGACATCTTGCGGTTGCAAGGAATGGAGGCATTGGCGCGTTACATCACTGACGAGGTGCAGGATGTGTACCGACTGCAAGGCGTAAAAATTAACGACAAACACATCGAAGTTATTGTGCGCCAGATGCTGCGTCGTGTATCCATCGTGGACAACGGCGACACCCGCTTCATTCCAGGTGAACAGGTTGAGCGTGCCGACGTGCTTGGTGAGAACGATAGGGTTCTGAAAGAAGGCAAGAAACCCGCAAACTACCACTACATGCTACTTGGCATCACTAAGGCTTCGCTGTCGACAGATTCGTTCATTTCCGCCGCGTCATTCCAGGAAACTACCCGCGTACTTACCGAGGCCGCGATCATGGGCAAGAGGGACGACCTGAGGGGGTTGAAGGAAAACGTGATTGTCGGCCGCTTGATTCCGGCGGGAACGGGGCTGGCATATCACCGGGCGCGCAAGAAGACGTCGCCCCGTCATCAGCAATCGGCTGGAATTAGCTTCGGATTTGAAGAAGCCGAGACCTCGACGGAAGCCGAACAGGTGGCATGACAGCAAATTGCTGTCATCGCGGCAGCCCCTTCGCTGGTTGACAGTGAGGGGGCAATTTTCATATAATCGAAGGCTTTCCTCGATTCTTTGCCCAGAGGGCGAGTCATCAAGGCGATACCTTAGCTATTCGTAGTCGAAACCACCTGTAAATGAACCCGAGATCGCGCCTGCCAACGTGCGGTTTCGAGCAGGAAAAAATCTAGCCATTGAGAACTTAGCGGACACAACGATGCCAACTATTAATCAACTTCTGCGCAAACCACGCACGAAAGTCAAAACCAAGAGCAAAGTGCCGGCAATGCAAAATTGCCCGCAAAAGCGTGGTGTTTGCACCCGTGTTTACACAACGACCCCGAAAAAGCCGAACTCGGCATTGCGGAAGGTGTGCAAGGTCCGTCTCACCAATGGCTTTGAAGTCATTTCATACATCGGTGGCGAAGGTCACAATCTTCAAGAGCACTCGGTCGTGCTGATTCGTGGCGGCCGCGTCAAGGACTTGCCGGGTGTTCGCTACCACACGGTCCGGGGATCATTGGATACGGCTGGCGTAAAGGATCGAAAGCAGTCGCGCTCAAAGTACGGCGCCAAAATGCCCAAAGCCGGTGCCGCAAAGTAATAGCACGTAAGTGTGCGCCAACCAATTTTGATTTAAGAGGAAACAACCATGCCTCGTCGTCGCGAAGTCCCTAAACGCGAGATCCTGCCTGATCCGAAGTTCAAGAGCACGGAAATCGCCAAATTTGTAAACGTTTTGATGAAGGCGGGCAAGAAATCCGTTGCCGAGCAAATAATCTATCGCGCGCTTGACCAGATTTCAAAGAAGTCCGGCAAAGATGCCGTCGAAATTTTCAACGCGGCCATTAACGCCGTAAAGCCAATGGTGGAAGTCAAGTCGCGCCGTGTTGGGGGCGCCAACTACCAGGTTCCGGTCGAGGTCCGCCCCGTTCGGCGTACCGCCCTTTCAATGCGCTGGATTCGCGAAGCCGCGCGTAAACGCGGTGAGAAATCGATGGGCGCGCGTCTTGCCGGCGAATTGATGGATGCGGCCGAGGGTCGTGGTTCTGCCATCAAGAAGCGCGAGGAAGTTCATCGCATGGCTGAAGCCAACAAGGCATTCGCACACTATCGCTTCTAGTTTTTCGAATTTTGCTCCGCAAGGCCCAAGAGGTACGCGGGGCCTGACTGAAGGGTATTATCGTGGCTCGCAAGACCCCCATCGAACGTTATCGCAACATCGGCATCTCTGCGCATATTGACGCAGGTAAGACTACGACCACCGAACGCATCCTGTTCTACACTGGTGTAAATCACAAAATCGGTGAAGTCCATGATGGTGCAGCCACCATGGACTGGATGGAGCAGGAACAAGAGCGTGGCATTACGATTACGTCCGCAGCGACCACCTGTTTCTGGAAGGGCATGGCGGGTAACTATCAAGAGCATCGCATCAACATCATCGATACTCCCGGTCACGTCGATTTCACCATTGAGGTTGAGCGTTCGATGCGTGTCCTCGACGGCGCCTGCATGGTGTATTGCGCCGTCGGTGGCGTGCAGCCGCAATCCGAAACGGTTTGGCGCCAAGCCAACAAGTACAAGGTCCCGCGCCTTGCATTCGTGAACAAGATGGACCGTACCGGTGCCAATTTCTTCAAGGTGCACGACCAGATGCGTGCACGCCTTAAAGCCAACCCGATTCCGTTGCAGGTGCCCATTGGCGCCGAGGAGAATTTCAAGGGTCTGGTTGATCTGATAAAGATGAAGGCCATTATTTGGAGCGAAGAGGACAAGGGGGTTACCTTTACCTACGGCCCGATTCCTGCGGAAATGGAAGCAGTTTGTGCGGAATGGCACAACAAGATGGTAGAAACGGCTGCCGAAGCCAATGAAGAGTTGATGAACAAGTATCTTGAGGGCGGCGTGCTTTCCGAAGATGAAATCAAGGCCGGTATTCGCGAGCGCACCATCAAGTGTGAAATCGTGCCGATGCTGTGCGGCTCTGCGTTCAAGAACAAGGGCGTTCAAGCAATGCTGGATGCTGTCATCGATTTCATGCCTGCGCCAACGGATATTCCGCCGGTGAAGTGCATGGACGAAAATGATCAACCGACCACTCGCCGGGCGGATGACTCGGAGAAATTTTCAGCCTTGGCATTCAAGTTGATGACCGACCCGTTCGTCGGTCAGTTGACGTTCGTGCGCGTCTATTCGGGCATCTTGGCCAAAGGCGACACGGTATATAACCCAATCCGCAGCAAAAAGGATCGCATTGGTCGTATTGTGCAAATGCACGCGAACAATCGTGTCGAGATTGACGAAATCCGCGCAGGCGATATTGCTGCGTGTATCGGCATGAAGGATGTGACCACGGGTGAGACCCTGTGCGATCCGGATGCCATTGTCACACTGGAGCGCATGGTATTTCCGGAGCCGGTGATTTCACAAGCCGTCGAGCCGAAAACCAAAGTTGACCAGGAAAAAATGGGCATGGCTTTGAGCCGCCTGGCGCAGGAAGATCCGTCTTTCCGGGTGCGCACAGACGAAGAATCCGGACAAACAATTATTTCCGGCATGGGTGAATTGCACCTGGAAATCATCGTTGACCGGATGCGCCGCGAATTTGGTGTGGAAGCAACGGTCGGCAAGCCCCAGGTGGCGTACCGCGAAACCATTCGCGGCACCGTGGAAAATGCCGAAGGAAAATTCGTCAAGCAATCTGGCGGCCGCGGTCAGTACGGCCACGTGGTGCTCAAGGTGGAGCCTCAGGAGCCTGGCAAAGGCTTCGAGTTTGTTGATGCCATCAAGGGTGGTGTTGTTCCGCGGGAATTCATCCCGGCCGTTGAAAAAGGGCTGCGTGAAACGCTGCCTGCGGGCGTGCTCGCCGGCTATCCGGTGGTGGACGTGAAAGTGACCCTGCACTACGGTTCGTACCACGATGTCGACTCGAACGAAAATGCGTTCAAGATGGCGGCCTCGATGGGTTTCAAGGACGGAATGCGTAAGGCACAACCTGTGCTGCTTGAGCCGATGATGGCCGTCGAGGTGGAGACACCGGAAGACTATGCTGGCACGGTGATGGGCGACTTGTCGTCGCGCCGCGGCATGGTGCAAGGGATGGATGACATCTCGGGTGGTGGCGGCAAGGTCATCAAAGCGGAAGTTCCGTTGTCGGAAATGTTTGGCTACTCCACGTCGTTGCGTTCTGCTACGCAGGGCCGCGCCACCTATACGATGGAATTCAAGCACTATACCGAGGCGCCCAAGCACGTGGCCGAGGCCATAATCAACGCTAAGAAATAGTTTCTGATATTTACATTTTTTACGAATTTGACGAGGTTAGAAAATGGCAAAAGGCAAGTTTGAGCGTACGAAGCCACACGTGAACGTGGGGACGATTGGGCACGTGGATCACGGCAAGACGACGCTGACGGCGGCGATGACGATGGTATTGGCGAAGAAATTTGGTGGAGAGGCGCGAGCCT
>JANNGY010000159.1:0-1984 GCA_031404095.1 Betaproteobacteria bacterium
GCCCTTCGTGGTGGAAAACAAGGCCGGGGCCTCCGGGGCGATCGGCGCCGAATTCGTTGCCAAGTCTGCGATGAACCGACCTCGGCACTCGACGTCTCGGTCCAGGCGCAGATCCTGAACCTGATGAAGGACCTGCAACGCGAATTCGGCCTGACTTACCTTTTCATCTCGCACAACCTGGCGGTCGTGTCCCACATCTCGGATCGCGTCGGCGTGATGTACCTGGGACGAGTGGTCGAGATCGCCGACACCAAAAAAATCTTCCAGCGGCCGTTGCACCCGTATACGCAGATGCTGCAATCGGCGATCCCCGACCTGAAGATGACCGGCAAGCAACGCACCCCGGTGGCCGGCGAAGTACCCAACCCGCTCAACCCGCCGCCGGGTTGCGCCTTTCATCCGCGCTGCCCGCATGCGTACGAGCGCTGCAAAGTCGAGCGCCCGGAATTGATCGACGCGCCCGATGGCGGCCAAGTGGCCTGCCATGCGGTGCAGGACAAGCGCATTCCGATCCGGCTGGCGGCCTAGCCGCAAGACAAAGTCCACTACTGGCGCGGTTTTCCAGGCCATTTCGGCCTGCGAAGACCGCCAGTGCTTGACTTTGATGCGTGGAAAACACTCCATAGCCACTTTCCTGCCGTGCGCAAGACGGCGCGCTGCCGCTGGAAATTCGGGTGCCTTTTTTTCGCGAGGCCTGCGGCAATTGGCCAAATCGCCTTTTGTCACAGGCGATCGAACGGGCTGATGACACCGCCGCCACCCACCTTCAACACATGCGTGTAAATCATGGTGGTCTTTACGTCGGCATGCCCGAGTAATTCCTGCACGGTACGGATGTCGTATCCGGATTGGAGTACCTGCATGGCGAATGAGTGCCTCAATGTGTGCGGCGTCGCGGGCTTGTGAACTTGTGCAGCTTCCACAGCACGTTTGAATGCACGTTGAAATGTGGTTTCGTATACATGATGGCGGCGCTCAATACCGGTTCGAGGATCGGTGGCAAGACTGGATTGCGGAAATACCCAGTGCCAAGCCCACGATTGTCCTGCGCGCGGATACTTGCGATCGAGTGCATCCGGCATGTAAACGCCCGGTCGCGCCGCCGCACGATCCTTTGCCCAATAGGCGTTTGAACGCGACAACTGTGACCGCAAGGGCTCGGCCAATTTTCCAGGCAGCATGACCGCGCGATCCTTGTTGCCTTTTGCCTCCCGCACAATGATCGTATTCCGGGTGAAGTCGATATCCTTCACACGCAAACGCATCGCCTCCAGAATCCGTAATCCGGTGCCATACAGAAGCTGCGCAATCAGCAAATGTTCGCCATCCATATGCAAGAAAATCCGGGCAATTTCCTCTGGCGCGAGCGTGACGGGCAGCCGTTTTACCTGCCTGGGTCGCCCTATCGTTTCCATCCAGGGAAGCTCGATTCCCAAAACCTTGCCATACAGGAACAGCAACGCGGACAATGCCTGGCGGTGAGTCGACGACGAAACATTTCGTTTCGTCACCAACGCCATCAGGAACGCTTCAATTTCCGCCTTTCCCATGTCCGAAGGGTGGCGCAATCCATGAAAGCGAATGAACGCACGGACCCAGTAGACATACGCCTCCTCCGTCCTTAGACTGTAGTGCATGTATCGAATCCGCTCTCGCAACTGATCCAGAATGCGCCCAGACTGTAATGGCGGCATGTGTTTTTTCACGCCTTTGTTAGTACTGTACATTAATACAGTATATGGCTCGAATCCCGCGCCTGTCAATGGTTTCAGCGGTATTGCCCCCGGGGTGTTAGACAGCAACGGGAATGGTAGACACTGTTTTCAGTGTCGATAACGAGTTAGAACTCTTCCGCGAATTAGGGGTGTACATGATTAATTTCCAGCCGAAGCAGATTGAACGGATTGAGGCGAAGGTACAGACGGCGACGAACGGTCTTCGCCTATATCTCGATCTAATCGACAACAAAGGAAAGCTCCTTCAG
>JANNGY010000160.1:0-1810 GCA_031404095.1 Betaproteobacteria bacterium
AGGGGGAGAGCGCAAGCGAGCGAGCCTTGCCTGTGCATCGAACTCGATTCACTATAGATAGCGAAGCCCTGCAACACTCTAGGGAACCTCTGATCAAGTCTCCGGGATCGCGTTTTGACGAGATTGGCCCAGATGCCAGGCGCGCAGGGCGCGGTGATATCCGGGATCTCAATCGTCCTTCGCAACACCGCAGATGGGCCAATATCGTCAAAACCCTCCGGGGTGTTGCGGGGTTTCGGGGAAGCGCCTGCGCGCTTCCCCGCCGCATAAACCGGCAGCCCTGTGGGCTGCCGTGGACTTGGCGGGCGGTCTGCTTTGTTGCGCTCCTCGTGAAGGGGGCACCATTCACTTCGTCGCGCGCCTCGCAGCCCATCCCGCCAAGCCGGCGCGCGACCCGAATACTTGATCAGAGGTTCCCTAGGTAAATCGCACTTTCAATCGCTCCATCGTCTCGATCAGTTTCGCGCGCGTGCCGGGCTCAAACGCCGAATGGCCGGCGTCGTGGATGATGTGATAGTCCGCTTCCGGGAACGCCTGCACCAGGTCATCAGCCGAAACGATCGGGCAGACGACGTCATAGCGGCCTTGCACGATGGTGGTCGGTATATGGCGTACGCGACCGATATGATCCATGAGGAAATTTTCCGGCAGGAAAATATCGTGCATGAAATAGTGCGCTTCGATGCGCGCCAGCCCCAGCGCCACGCGGTCGCTGCCGAAACTGGCGACCACCGAGTCGTTCGGCAACAGGGTGGAGCACGAACCCTCATAAGTGCTCCAGATCTTCGCCGCAGGAACGTGGATCGACGGATCCGGGTTTGACAGCAACGCGTAATAGCTTTTCAGGAGATCACCATGCTGATGCGCCGGCAAATGGCCGGCGAATCGCCGCCACGCCTCGGGAAAAATATGTTTCAGGCCATACAGGAACCAGTCGATCTCCGTTTGGCGGCACAGGAATATGCCGCGAAGCACCAGCGCCATGCAGCGCTCGGGGTGATGCTCGGCATACGCCAGAGCCAGGGTTGATCCCCACGAACCGCCAAACACCATCCAGCGCTCGATGCCGAGGTGTTTCCTGAGCGTTTCCAGGTCCGCGACCAGGTGCAGCGTCGTATTTTCGCGCAATTCGCCCAGGGGCAGCGAGCGGCCGGCGCCACGCTGATCGTAAATGACGATACGGTAAAACGCCGGGTCAAAAAATTGCCGGTGCGATGCCGAAGCGCCCGAACCGGGCCCGCCGTGAAGAAATACCACCGGAACGCCGTTCGGATTGCCCGACTGCTCGAAATACATCGTGTGGATGGAATCCAGCGGCAGCATGGCCGACTGAAAAGGTTCGATGGGCGGGTAGAAGTCGGTCCTGAGTGCTGTTGGGGAATCCGCGTGCATGGAAATTTCGCCTGATTGGAAGCCGCAAGCGTATCAGAAAGACCAAAATCCGTGACAGGCGAATACGGCTGAAAGTTGACCCAAGTCAACTACGCCGATATGTTGCAGTGCACTATTATGGTGTATCTTCATTGTCATATTTACGAGAAAAATGTCCGAATTCAGGGCATTAAATGCGCAGTCGGGGAATTTCTGGAGAAACGGGATGCTGTATCAAGTTCATGAACTGCAGCGCGCGGTAATGGAACCATGGCGCTGGTGGGCACAAGCCAGCGCGGATAGCTTGACGAGTCCGTATTCGCCCTTGTCGTTCGCGCCCAACGCACACAAGTTTGTCGCCGGCTTTGACCTGATGCTGCGCCTGACGAAACGCTATGGACGGCCCGATTTTGGCATCAAGCACGTCGATGTCGCCGGC